>JAEMSB010000571.1 GCA_016463045.1 Niveispirillum sp. | reverse complement strand
AGCCGGGGCATCAGTTCGAATGGGCCTGGCTGCTGCTGCGCTGGGGCCGGGCGCGCGGGCGGGCCGATGGCACGCGGGCGGGTTTGCGCCTGCTGGAAATCGGGGAAACATACGGGGTCGATCCCATGCGCGGTGTGGCCTTCAACAGCCTGCTGGATGATTTCAGCATCCATGACCAAACCGCCCGTCTGTGGCCACAGACGGAGCGGTTGAAAGCCGCCTTGCTGGCCGCCGAAATCACGGGTGAGGAACAATACTGGACCCAGGCCGTGAAGGCAGCGGACGGATTGTCCCTCTATCTGAACACGCCCGTAAAGGGCCTGTGGTGGGACCGGCTATCGCCCGACGGTACCTTCGTGGACGAGCCGGCCCCGGCCAGCAGCTTTTATCACATCATCTGCGCTATCGCGGAGTTCGACCGCGTGGTGACAGAGGCAGGCATAAAGAGGCCCGCTTAAGCCGCCATCGGCCCCACATAGCGAGAGGCGGGACGCATCAGACGGCCCGTCGCCTCCTGCTCCATGACATGCGCGCTCCACCCGGCAACGCGACCCATGGCGAAGATCGGCGTGAACAGGTCGCGGTGCAGACCGACGGCATCCAGCAGCAGGGCCGTGTAGAACTCCACATTGGTTTCCAGCGGACGGTCGGGCCGGTGGGCCGCCAATGCTGAAAGGGCCGCACGTTCCACCTGTTCGGCCAGATCGATGCGCGGGCTGCGCAGGGGGCGGACGGCGACCTTCAGCACCTCTGCACGCGGATCGCGCACCCGGTAGATACGGTGGCCGAAGCCCATCAGGCGACGCCCCGCCGCCAGTTCACCGTTGATCCAGGCCGGGGCGGCATCCGCACTGCCAATGGCGTCCAGCATGTCCAGCACGGGGCCGGGCGCACCGCCATGCAGCGGCCCCTTCAGGGCGCAGAGCCCGGCCACCACGCTGCTGACCATGCCTGCGCGGGTGGAGGCCACGATGCGGGCGGCGAAGGTGGAGGCGTTCAGGCCATGGTCACTGACCGTCACCAGATAGGTGTCGAGCGCGCGGGCCAGCGCCGGATCGGCGGCATGCCCCGTCATCATGCGCAGGAAATCCGCCGCATGGCCGGCATCGGCGTCAGGCGCGATGGGGGACAGCCCCTGGGCATGACGCACCCGTGCCGCGATGAAAACGGGAACGGCGGCAACCACACGCACTGCGTCATCCGCCGCGTCACCATCGGGCAAGGATGACAGCATCAGGCGCAGCGCCTCGACATCGCTCAACCCCGTCGTGGCGGGCAGCAGGGCGGACAGATGCGCCGCAACGGCCACCCGCGCCCGGCCAATGGCTTCGCGCAGGGCATCGGGCCGCCCGCCCAGCGGGTGGAAGCCTTGCCACAGCAGGGCCGTGATCCCTTCGAAATCCAGGGTCTGCGCCGCACGTTCCACGGGCAGGCCACGCAGGACGAGTTCACCTGCCGCCCCATCCACATGGCTTAGCACGGTTTCGGCGGCGATGATCCCATCCAGTCCGGTCGTCATTTCCGGCTCCTTCCAGCTTGTTGCATCCTGGACAGGGTTGGACGGGGCGGATATACAGTCAATATTGATTCAATAAATCAATATATCATCATGACCGCACCCCTGACCCTGTCCGCCAAGGAAGCCGCCGCCGAGTTAGGCGTCAGCCTGGCCACGCTTTATGCCTATGTCAGCCGGGGCCTGATCCGGTCCGACGCGCCGGCGGGCGGCCGCACGCGGCTGTACCGCGCCGAGGATGTCCGCGCCCTGGTAACCAGGCGCGACCGGCCCGTGGAGGCGGCCAGCGACCGGGCGCTGGATTGGGGCGCACCGGTGCTGGAATCGGCCATCACCCTGATTACAGGCGACGGGCTGTATTATCGCGGGCGGGATGCCGGCGATCTGGCGGCGGGCGCCACGCTGGAGGCGGTGGCCAGCCTGCTGTGGGACAGCACGGAGGATGCGTTCGCGGAGGAACCGCCCGCCCTGCCCGCCTTTGCCAACCTGCCGCCGGGCCTGGACCCGCTGGACCGGCTATTGTCGCTGCTGCCGCTGGCGGCGGCGGGCGACCTGCGGTCCGTGAACCGTACCCCGGCAGGGCTGGCGCGGACGGGGGCGCGCATTCTGCGCCTGACCGCGGGCATCCTGACAGGCACCAACCCCTCCGCCCTGCCCCTGCATCAGCAACTGTGCGGCGCCTGGGGCGTGGCGGGGCCGGGGGCCGAGCTGATCCGCGCGGCGCTGGTCCTGTGTGCGGATCACGAGTTGAACGCATCGGCCTTTACCGTCCGCTGCGTCGCCTCCACCGGGGCCAGCCCCTATGCCGCCCTGTCGGCGGGGATCGGCGCCCTGCGCGGCCCGCGCCATGGCGGGATGACGGCGCGGGTGGCGGCCATCCTGCCGGGCCTGCTGGATGCGCCCGACCCGGCCCAGGCCCTGGCCGCCCATCTGGCGCGCGGGGATGAACTGCCGGGATTCGGGCATCCGCTTTATGCCAAGGGCGATGTGCGGGCCGCCTGGCTGTTGAAGCGGATGGCGGCGACCTGGGGGGCCGATACCCGCATGCGCCGCGCCCTGGCACTGGCCCGCACCGCGACGGAGATGGCGGGGACACCGCCGACCATCGATTTTGCCCTGGTCCTGCTGGCCGACCGACTGGGTCTGCCGCCGCATGCCCCCATTACCATCTTCACCCTGGGGCGCAGTGCGGGGTGGGTGGCGCATCTGCTGGAACAGACGCGGTCGGGCGTCCTGATCCGGCCGCGCGCCCGCTATACCGGGGTGCGGCCTGCCTGACCCCTTGCCCCGACGCGGTATCTTCGCCATATCCAGGGCATGAGCGAGCCTGCCGATAAATATAGTGAAGAGGCCCTGCGCATCGATCCGATCAAGATGCGCAGCG
>JAEMSB010000099.1 GCA_016463045.1 Niveispirillum sp. | reverse complement strand
CCCCAGAACCGGACCCAGGTCTATGGCCTGACGGAGTTGGAGGATTTCGAGGAGGTGCTGGACGAGATCACGGCGGCGGCGCAGGCCCAGGGCATTCCCGCTGGCACCGCCATCGCCGAATATGGGCCGGGCCAGTATGAGATCACCCTGTCCCACCGCGCCGACGCCCTACGCGCCGCCGATGATGCCGTCCTGTTCAAGCGGGCCGTACGCGGCGTCGCGCATAAGCACGGGTACGAGGCCAGCTTCATGGCCAAACCCTACACGGATCAGGCCAGCAGCGGCATGCATATCCATATGAGCGTGCTGGACAAGGATGGCCGCAACATCTTTGCCCATGAAGCGCCGGAAGGGTCCGAGGCGCTGCGCCACGCCATCGGCGGTATGGCAGAGACCATGCCCGCCTGCATGGCGCTGGCCGCCCCCGGCGCCAACAGCTGGCGCCGGTTCCAGACTGGTTCCTATGCCCCGACCGTCATCGCCTGGGGCGTCAATAACCGCACTGCCCCGCTGCGCATCCCTGCGGGCGGGCCGGACAGCCGACGGGTCGAGTACCGTATCGCCGGCGCTGATGCGAACCCCTATCTGGTGCTGGCCGGCATGTTGACCGGTCTTCTGCACGGGCTGGACGGCAAGATTGATCCCGGCCCGCCGCTGGAGGGCAATGCCTATGAGGCGGATGCCCCCCGCCTGCCCGATGAATGGGGCAAGGCGCTGGACCTGTTCCAAGGATCTGCAGTGCTGCGCCGGTGGTTGGGCGAGGCGTTCGTGGATACTTACGCCATCACCAAACGGGCCGAACGGGCAAAGTTCAACCAGCGTGTCACGCCGCTGGAATGGGAATGGTATCTGCGGGGGTGAGGAGGACGGGCGAGATCATACCAGCAGCATGAGATGTAGACTCATGCTGCTGAAGGCCGGCGACTGCCGGCCCGCGACCCCATGGTTGCGCAAGCCAAGCCGCCGGATGGCGGCGCCCGGCGCCTGAGGGAACGAGTATTAAGCCGCCGCCGTCAGGTCGCTGAGCTTCGTCAGCAGGTAATCGACATCGTCGCTGGCCAGTTCCTCGAACTGGGTCAGGATGCGTTCCAGCATCCGGCGGCGATGGCGTTCCAGATCATGGTCCAGACCATCGAAATCCGTCTCGCTGGCCACGTCCAGCGCGATGCGCAGGGCGGGATACAGCTTCGGCGGCAAACCGGTGCGGTCGAACAGGGACTTCAGCCCCAGACGGCCCGCATCGTGGATCAGCAGGCGGGCATTGGTTATCGGCACCTGCCCCAGCTGCGACAGCGCCATCTCAAAAAACGGCACATCGCCCATGCACAGCGCCCGCAGCAGCAGCGACGGGGTCAGGCGGTGGCTGCGGCGCAACTGCACCACCAGCTTTTCCAGATCCGCATCACCGGCGCCGCCGACAAGGCCATAGGTCGCCTTCTCGCGGGTCTGGATCACGATATCGGCGGCGATATCGTTGGGCAATTCATGCTTGGCGACCAGCCGTTCGCGCAGCTGTTCCGACACCAGCGCAACCAGCCGTTCCGCCACCGTGACCGGCAGCTTGGCACGGTTGACCATCGGACCGGCCACAACCTCGCTGTCCGGGAACCGGTCCAGCGCCTTGACCATCGCGCTGTCGGCAATGGCGGCAGTATCGTTCGCCATCAGGGTGGCGACCGCCTTCTCGCTGCCGCGCTCCACCAGGGCATCGGCAACGGACTCGGTGACATTGGGCCGCTTGGCGACGGCAGTCTGCTTTTCCGAGGAACCGGAACGGATGATCTCCACAAGATCATCGTCGGTCAGGACCGTCGACACCTCAATGAAGGGCAGCGACACCTCCTCCACATCGCGGGCCATGGACATGGCGATATCGCGCGGGATGGTGGCGTTGGATTTCAGGCTTTCGGCCAGGGCGGACCGTACACGCGTGGCGACGTCGCGCGCCATGATGCGCACGATATCCTCCGCCAGCACCCGCTCGGACGCGGAAAGGTTGGGCGCAGCGAAATGCTGCGCGACCTTCCCGGCCATTTCGGCGCGGGTCGTGGGAGAAGGATCGGTCAGCAGCCGCTGAACATCCTGCGTGGTCAACATGTCGGACATGGGTTGAACAAACCCTCCCTGGGACGACCATGCGACTGAGCCACCGGCCAACGGCCGACAGGGTCGCATCGCACCTGTTTCTTTAACATTTAGTGCAGGGCGCTGCCAATTGCGAACGCCAAAATCAAGAACAGACCGAAACAATCCACTCGTGCCACGCAAGGCGGCGTAACTCCACCATCCGGAAGGATAGGTCTTCCCTTGGCTCCTTGCACCAATCGCCTTGCCCGGCACACCCATGTATGCCGGCCTTCAACGAATCGTTGGGATCAGGGCTTGGCAGGTCCGCTGGCGGCAAAAGCCTTCTCGGCAGCCGGGTGTAGCGGCGCGGTCCGGCCCCGTTCCCCCATACCATCGGCTGGTACCGTGCTGAAAACCGGATGCTGATCCACCAGATCCGGTCGTTCCTCCAAAAGGACGCGCACGACCTCTGCGATCACCGCGTCGGGCACGTCGGCGCGGGTAACCAGCGTGGCGGCCACGCCAATGGTCGCCACATCCTCCTGTACACCGGGATAGAGATTGGCCGGAATGCTGGTGCGGGTCAGGTCCTTGCGGCCGGCCAGCAGCTTGTCGATGCCCTGACCGGCAATGGGAAGCGCTACTGCACCGCAGGTGGAGGTTGCCTGCTGAACAGCGGCATTGGGATGGCCAACGGCAAAGAAAGCGGCATCCAACTGCCCCGCACAAAGGGCGGCCAGTGCCGCGTCCGGTGCCTGACCGGCATCGTCGCTGATGCGCAGACCGGAGGCGTCCACCACCTGCTGCGAAAGATTGCGCAGGGCGGAGCCGCGTGGGCCCAGGTTCACGCGCTTGCCCGTCAGTTTCGACAGTTCACCGATTTCCGCGTCAGGCCGGACAAGCAGGGTCACCGTTTCGGCATGCAGGCTGGCAACGGCGCGCAATTCCTTGAACGGTCCGGCACTGGAAAACCGCCCATCACCCCGCACGGCGGCGGCCTGCCAGTCCGACTGGACCACCGCCAGATCAACCTCGCCCGCCCGCAATGCCGTCAGGTTCTGAACCGGACCTTCGGTGGCCTCCACCAGGCAACGCAGGCCATGACGGGCCTTCTCCTGATTGATTTGCCGACAGATCGCCCCGGCGACGGGATAATAGAGGCCCGTGACAACCCCGCTGGCGATAACCAGCGGCTTTGTCGCCGGTGCCTGGGCCAGGGCGGAACCGGTGAATGCCAGAGTGATGGCCAGCAGTGAGGCAAAACGTAACAACGGCTTAATCCCGGATCAACGGTAAGCGGCAGGCTCTGCGGCCCAGGCCAGCGGATAGACATCGACATTGGCCATGCCCTGCTGCAGCGTCCATTCGACGATACGCCGCAGGACGGCACCCGTCGCCTGATCAAAGGCCCTGATGATGTCATCAAGGGCCGGGCTGGCGGCGCGGACGGTTGATTCGAACGTATCGCCCGCCACGATGTTCCGGCGCGGCATCCGCACCAGCTTGGCATTGATCCGCACTGTCGCCTCCGGCGCGGTATCGCTGGGGTCGTGGCCCTTGTAGTTGGCGTGGAAATCGCGCAGGTCCGTTTTCAGGATGAAATCGGCGCGCAGACCCGAGCGTTCGACCCCGACGGACACGATACGCCGGCTGTTCTCAAAGCTTTCCACCAGCAGGGTTTGCATCATGTCCGGTCCAGTATCGGCCCAACTGGCCCCGGAATAATAGGTCATGCGGTTGGAGGTCTCGCCCAGCACGATACGCGGCGTATCGACGGCGGCGTTGGCCAGCGGGGTCTCCACCAGAAGCTGCCATGGCGCCCGCGCCAGTCCGGCAGTGAATTCCCGTGCCGGGGTCAGCACATAGACCTTCTGCACCTTGCCACCCGTCAGCAGAGACGCCGGCGAACAGGCGGCTAGCGGCATCAGCGAGGCCAAGGCCAGCAGGCGGCGGCGGTTCAGGGGCTTGTCGGTCATTCCGCTTTCACTCCGCTGTTGCCGCCGAACAGAAGGTCGGTCGGATCGCGCTCCAGCCGGCGGGAAACGCGGCTGAGATTGTTGGTCAGGTCCTGCAGATGGATCAGCAACTGTGACAGATCATAAAGGCCGGTGGCCGTGAAATCACGGATCGGTTCCCGGTTTTCCTCGATCATGCCGGCCAGCGACGCTGACAGCTTATTGATTTCCTTGCTGGTCTTGGCCAGTTCCGCCGTGATGACAGTGGTGTCGCGCCCGACCTTGCCGACAGTATCGTTGGCGGTTGCCATCAACACTTCAGCCTGCTTGCTGAGCGTGTCGGCCTGCCGGCGCAGATCGACAATCAGCAGGTTGGCGTTACGCATCGTGTCATTGGCATTGCCCGACGCCTGCGCCAGATTGGCCAGCAAGGTGCCTATGGACTTCTGGTTATCGTCGTTCAGCAGCAAAGTCAGGCGGTTGGAGATCTTCATCAGATTCTCCAGAACCTCCGGCGCCTTGGACAGCACGGCGGCGATAGAACTGGGGCGCGACGGGATCACGGGGATGCCGCTGACCTTCTCCCGCAACAAGGGGGCGTCCTTGCTGCCCCCTTGGATTTCGACATAGACGCCACCCGTCACGCCCACCGGTTCCAGCGATGCGATTGCATCGGTCTTGATGGGCGTGTCCTCCGGCACCTCGATGGTTAGGCGCACTTCCTCGACATTGTCGGGATTGATGCGGATATCACTGACCGTGCCGACATTGACGCCGCGATAACGCACAGGTCCGCCTTCCACCAGCCCCGTCACAGTGCCGGTGACCATGATGTAATAGGGCTGGATAGCCTTGTCGAACTGCACCTTGGCCAGCCAGATGACGAAGACGAACACCGCCGCCGCCAGCGCCAGGACGAAGGCACCGACAGCCGTATAATTGGCCCGTGTTTCCATGCCCTAACTCCCTTTCGCCGCACTGGCCGCCCGACCGCGGGGCCCATGAAAATAGTCGCGTATCCAGGGATGTTCCTGGCGCAACAGTTCGTCAATCGTACCGATCACCAGCTTCTTGTCCACCAGGACCGCGATGCGGTCACAAATGGCATAGAGGCTGTCCAGATCATGGGTCACCATGAAAACGGTCAGGCCCAGGCTTTTTTGCAGGGACCCGATCAACTCGTCAAAGGCCGCCGCCCCGATCGGGTCCAGGCCCGCCGTCGGTTCGTCCAGGAACAGGATTTCCGGGTCCATGGCCAGCGCACGCGCCAAGCCCGCACGCTTGCGCATGCCGCCAGAAAGCTGCGACGGGTACTTGTCCCCGGCATCGGGCGGCAGGCCCACCATCGCCACCTTCACCCGCGCGATCTCGTCGATAAGATCCGGTGGCAGCTTGGTATGTTCCTTCAAAGGGACCTTGATATTCTCCAGAACGGTTAGCGAGCTGAACAGCGCTCCATCCTGGAACAGCATACCCCAACGGGCCTGCAAAGATAGTCTTTCGGACTCCGACAGATTTTCCGTGTCCTTGCCCAACACTTCGATCTTGCCGGCGGACGGGACCATCAGGCCTACAATCTCCCGCAGCAGCACGGATTTGCCCGTGCCGGAACCGCCGACAAGGCCGATCACCTCCCCCTTGCTGACATCCAGGTCGACGCCATCATGCACGACCTGCTGGCCGAAGCGCGTCTTGAGACCCCGGACACGGATGACGGGCGCCGCCATGTCAGATCCCGATATAAGAGAAAAGGATGGAGAAGATGGCGTCCAGAACGATCACCAGAAAGATCGATACGACAACGGAACGGGTCGTCAGAAGGCCGACGCTTTCCGCCGACCCGCTGACCCGAAGCCCTTCGTAGCAGCCGACCAAGGCGATGACCACCGCGAAGACCGGGGCCTTGATCAGGCCTACGAACAAGGTGGTGGTACTGACAGCGATCTGCAACTGCCGGGCAAATTGCCCGAAATTAATGTCGAGATAGACATAGGCCATCACGGCACCACCAGCCAGCGCCACCATGTTGGCGAAGAATCCGATCAGCGGCAGGGCGATCAGCAGCGCCAGCATGCGCGGTAGCACCAGCATCTCCACCGGGTCCAGGCCCAGGGTGCGCATGGCATCCACCTCCTGGTTCACCTTCATGGTCCCGATC
Source organism: Niveispirillum sp. (assembly GCA_016463045.1). Lineage (GTDB taxonomy): Bacteria > Pseudomonadota > Alphaproteobacteria > Azospirillales > Azospirillaceae > Niveispirillum. Next base: position 4,455 of record JAEMSB010000099.1, on the reverse strand, counting down.
TGGGCCGTGAAGGCGGAACCGGAACGGCCCGCCACGATGATGGAGGTCATGAGGATGCCGATTTCCCGCAAGACACCAATGCCCAGCAGGTTCACGACATAGATTTCGGCGCCGAAACGACGCAGCTGATCCGCCCCCTGATAGGCCAGAACGATACCGATCAGGAAGGAAAGCAGGCCAACGATGGGCAGCGCGTTCAGCCCCACCTGCTCCAAGTGGAAAAACAGGGGCTTCAGCCGGATACGGTTTGGTGTGCGCAGCAGCCGGGCAGCCGTGACGGTGACCAGACCCAGGAAGTTCAGCATTGACAGGATATCCTGCCAGATGCCGATCGTTGCGCGTCCGACACGGTCGGCCAGCGGAAAGGCGGGCCGCCTTTCCGCGGGTGCGGGGTTCTTTGGTTCCGCCCCTGCCGCCGCCCGCTGCACATCCTTCAGCAGGGCGCAAAGGTCGGACCGCGCACCGACAACGGCCACAACATGGCCCTGCCCCCGCAACCGCTTGATCAGGCGGTCAAGCAGCAAGGCGCCGGCAGTATCCAAGGCCGTCAGGCCAGAGAGATCAAGACAAACAGGCGCGCCCTTGCGTCCCGGCATGCGGTCGCGCAGCATCGGGCCCAGCCGTTCGGCGGACGCAATGTCCCAGCGGCCGGATGCTGCCAGCACGAACTGATTCTCTTCCCAATTGGCGCTTAAGGTTCCGGTCTGCACGTTCCTGGCCCATGGTGCGCCGCATCGAACGGCAGCGCACCATCCCAATTGACATTACCGGACAGGGTGGGTCAACAGCCTGTGAACGATGTGTCACCAATGGCTGTATCGCGTGGCCTATTCCCCCCCACCCGGATGCCATCGGCGCAGCAGCAGGCGTTGTACCCAGGTCAACAGGGCGAAGATCAGGATTCCCAAGAGGGAGAGGAGGACCAGGGCTGCAAACAGGCGGGGCATGTTCAGGCGGTTACCCGCCTCGATCACCCGCCAGGCCAGCCCCGTCGCCGTACCCGACCCGGCCACAAACTCCGCCACCACGGCCCCGATCAAGGCCAGACCGCCAGAAATCTTGGCCCCGGCCAGAATATAGGGCAGTGCCGATGGCAGCTGCAGCCGCCACAGCATCTGCCAGCGGCTGGCACCATATAGCCGGAACAGGTCGCGCAGGTTCGGATCTACAGCGGCCAGTCCTGCCGTGCTGTTCGACAAGACAGGGAAAAAGGCAACGATCCAGGCGAGGACCAGCAACGCCAGGTTCACCCGTTCATACCCGACCCAGATGACGACCAGCGGTGCGATGGCCACGATTGGCGTGACCTGAAGAATCACGGCATAGGGGTAGAGCGCGGCTTCGAGCGCGCGCGACTGTTTGAACAGCACCGCCAGCGTCACCCCGCTGGTCAGGGCCAGCAGAAATGCCTGGACGGTGATGGTCAGGGTTATCCAACTGGATTGCAGCAGCAGCGGCGCATCATTCCACAGAGCCTGCGCAACTGCGCTGGGCGGCGGCAGGACGAAGGGTGGAATGTCCCAGGCGCTGACCGCAGTCTCCCAGCCCAGGAGAAACAGCAGCCCCACCAGCGGCGGCAGAAGGCGCCGTGCCCAGACCCCGTTCATGCCACCACTCCCATCGCGGCATGCAACCGGTCAGAAACCTCACGGCAGATGGCGCCATAGTCTGTGCCCGTCCGCACCGACAGATCGCGCGGAAAAGGCAACGGCACCGACATCTCTGCCGCCACCCTCCCTGGCCGCGGGCCGATAATGGCGATGCGGCTCGACAGATAGACGCTTTCAAACACCGAATGCGTCACAAACAGCGCCGTAAAGCGCTGCGCTTCCCACAGCGAAAGCAGATCATCGTTCAGCTTCAGCCGCGTGATCTCATCCAGGGCTGCGAACGGTTCATCCAGCAGCAGCAGGCGCGGGTTGGTGACCAGGGCGCGGGCGAGCGATGCGCGCATCTTCATGCCGCCCGACAGTTCGGCTGGAAAGGCCTTCTGAAAATCGCCCAGGCCGACATGGGTCAGACCGTCAGCGGCCCGATCATTCCCCTCACCCTTCGGTACGCCGGCCAGATCCAGCGGCAGGCGGACATTGTCGATGATGCGTGCCCAGGGCATCAGGGTTGGTTCCTGAAACACAAAGCCGATATCCCCCCGCGCCACCGGTCGCAGCCATTTAAGCCCCCCGCCCGTGGGCTCCATCAGCCCGGCGACCAGACGCAGGATAGTACTTTTGCCGCATCCGCTGGGCCCAAGCAGCGACACAAACTCCCCCTCCGCCACCGAAAGGTCGACGCCGTCAAGGGCGCGGGTGCCATTGGGGTAGGTCAGCGACAGGTCGGAAAGCTGAAACAGATCACCCATCACGCGATGTTTCCGATCTTTTGCCAGGGGCGGTCCATCAGCCTGTTCCTCTTTCACTGCGAGGCTGATATTAGCCCGGCATGTCGTTTTGTCGAGCCGCAGGGCCGTTGCCATGATCCCATCCCCCCATTTCCAGATACTGGTGCGCGAGGTGGCGGTGACGCTGCCAGTGGCGGGGCGAGCGGGTGACCTGGACTGCCGTATCAATCTGCGCCTGGGTACCAGCGTTAAGGGGCCCTTTACGGGCGACCCAGACGATATCTCCATGACCGTCGATTATTCACAGATCGTGCGCCACATCCTGGGTCCGTTCCGTGACAATGGCCCGTTTGTCGATGCTGAAGGGGTTGCCAGCGCGCTGGGCCGTTTCATCTTCGCTTTTGATGGCCGCATCCTGACGCAGAAAATCAGCGTGGCCAGTCCCGCCGATCCCGGCTTTGCCTGCTTTGTTGAACTGGAGCGCACCTGATGACCCCGCCGCACACCGTTCTGATCACCGGGGGCGGGCGCCGTCTGGGGGCTGCCATGGCGCTGGCCTGCGCCGGGGCCGGTATGGATGTGGTGATCCATTACCGCACCGATGGGCCGGATGTGGCGGCGACAATGGATGCCATACGCGCCAAGGGCGTGCGTGCAGCGGCTGTCGCCGCCGATCTGGCCGATCCTATGCAGGTGGCGGGCGTGGTAGCCGATGCGGTGAAGGCGCTGGACCGACCGCTAACCGCTCTGGTCAACAGCGCATCCATCTTTGAATGGGACGACATCACGACCCTGACGGCGGATCGGATGCTGGCCCATTACCTGCCCAACAGCGTGGCCCCGGCCTTGCTGTCGCAGGCCCTGCTGGCGCAGTTGCCCGATGGGGTGCCGGGCGCCATCGTCAATATCCTGGACCAGAAACTGGCCAGCCCGCATGGCGACCATTTGAGCTACACGCTCTCCAAGTACGCGTTGATGGGGCTGGGGGAGATGCTGGCCCGGGCGGGTGCGCCGCGCCTGCGCGTGAATGCCATCGCCCCCGGTTACGTGCTGCCCGCCCCCGGTCAGGCACAGGCGGAGTTTGAACGGCTGCATACACAGAACCCGCTGGGCGTCGGGCCGGGGGCGGATGATATCGCCCAGGCCTGCGTCTATCTGCTGGAAAGCCCGGTGATTACCGGGCAGACAATCTATGTCGATGCCGGACTGCGCTTTGCCGGTTTGGGCCGGGATATCAGTTTCTATTGAAAGCTGCCGATCCCGGCTTGCCTGCCCCCCCTGCCCTCTGCCTATACTGATCCATCCGAAACAACGTGGAGGGCTGCGGGCGTAGCACCATTTCCCAGCCCCGAAGGCCGGACAAGCGTTCGGCTGCGACGGGTGCATCTGGGCCGCCAACCCGTGGCGTCATCATGAGTACATTGGAAGAATTCATCCGTTCACGGCGGATCACCGAAGTTGAATGTCTGGTGCCGGATATGGCCGGCATCGCCCGTGGCAAGATCGTGCCCGCCGAGAAGTTCCTGCGCATTCTGCGGGACCGGGGCCTGCGACTGCCCGAATCTATTTTTATCCAGACCGTTACGGGCGAATACCCGGAAGACGAGGATGTGACCAGCGTGGAGAACTGGGACGTCTATATGACGCCTGATCCGGCTACCGTCCGTGTCGTGCCTTGGTACAATGAACCCACCGCCCAGGTCATCTGCGACTGTTTTTATGCCGACGGAACGACCGTCGACATCTCCCCGCGCTCCGTGCTGAAACGTGTGCTGGCCCTGTATGAGGCGCGCGGGTGGAAGCCCATTGTGGCACCCGAACTGGAATTTTTCCTGGTTGCGGTCAACAAGGACCCGGACTATCCGCTGGTCCCCCCCGTCGGTCGTTCAGGCCGGCAGGAAAGCGGGCGTCAGGCCTATGGCATCGACGCCGTGAACGAATTCGATCCGATCTTTGAGGATGTCTACGATTTCTGCGAGAAGCAGGAAATCGACGTGGATACGATGAGCCACGAGGCCGGTGCCGCGCAGATCGAGATCAACTTCAACCATGGCGAGGCGCTGGAACTGGCCGATCAGGTTTTCCTGTTCAAACGCACCGTGCGCGAGGCGGCGATC
>JAEMSB010000098.1:9846-10643 GCA_016463045.1 Niveispirillum sp. | reverse complement strand
GTACCGGTCGGGCGGGCTGCATCTTTACCGCATGGGGGAGGGACCGGCGGACTGGGTGCGGGAGGTGGAAATCCGGCTTGATCGTGTGCCGGTGGATGCCACACCGCTCTGGCATGACGGGCGCTGGTGGCTGTTCTATTCCCCCGCCGACAGCAAGGTCACGAAGCTGGGCCATCTGCATATCGCCTGGGCTGAACGGCTCACGGGGCCCTGGCATCCGCATCCGGGCAACCCCGTGCGCATCGACCGCACTTCTTCCCGCCCCGGCGGTACCGCCATGGTGCTGGACGGGCGGATCATGCTGCCGGTCCAGGATTGCACCCACACCTATGGCGGGGCCATCCGGCCGCTGTGGATCGACCGGCCGGACGAGACGGGGTTTGCCGCCCGTGCGGGGGAGCCGCTGGCGCTGCCGGTGTCGGCGGGCATCTATTGTGAAGGCATGCATACGCTGAGCAGCGGTGGCGGCGTCACCCTGATCGATGTGAAGCATATCGACCGGTCCCTGGCGGGCCTCTGGCTGGATGTCAGACGCACCCTGGGGCGATCCTTCGCATGATGGCAAGACCGGTTTCCCGGAACCGGTCTGGGGAGAAACGGTCCTGGATGCGTTCCCGCGCCGCCTCTCCCTTGGCCTGCAACCCGCCGGGATCGAACAGCAGAAGTGCCAGCTTGCGGGCCAGCGCGTCGGCATCACCTGGCGGTACGGTATGGCCGGTGACCCCTTCTTGAATGGAATGCGGAATTTCGCCAACGGCGGAAGCCAGGACGGGCAAGCCGGCGGCCATGGCCTCGTG
>JAEMSB010000098.1:7950-9836 GCA_016463045.1 Niveispirillum sp. | reverse complement strand
ATGCAGAAACCTTCCGAGCGGGAGGGCTGCAGGTAGAGATGTAGCCCGGCCAGAAAGTCACCCGGTCGTTCCACATATCCCGGCAACACGATCTCAGCGATCCCGGCTTGCCCTGCCATGGCCTCCAGCCTTGCGCGTTCCTCCCCCTCTCCAGCCAGGGTCAGGCGGACGGGGCAGGGCAGGCGGAAGCCCTGGGCGTGCAACCGCGCCAGCGCCTCGATCAAGATGTCATAGCCTTTCACGGGGTGCAGCCGGCCCAGGCTGCCCAGGTGCAGCATTTCTCCCGGTTGCCAGGGGGCGGCAAGCGGTTGCTGCGGGTTCGCGGCGAAGATGGGCCAGGTCATCAGCCGGTCTGCATCCACACCCAGCCGTGCCCGGGTCAGGGCCGACACCGACGCCGAATCCGCCACCCAGAGCAGGGCACGCGATTGCAGCAGCCGCAGCAGCCGCCGGTTCCATGGCTTCAGGAAGGCGGCATGCTGCCAGCAGATGACGGGCAGGCCCAGGTGCTGCCCCACCAGCAGACCCAGGATGGTGGCGCGGCTCAGTGAGGTCCAGAGATGGGTGGCGCCCCAGGCGCGCACCTGCGTGTCCAGCCAGCGGGCCGCCTGCCAATGGTCCCCCGTTCCACCCTCGCGCACCAGCGGGTCCAGCCCTGCCTCCTGCATGGGGGGCAGGGCCCGCCCATCGCGGCGGGTCAGGGCGAAGACGCGAACCTCTGCCCCCGCATCGCGCATGACCCGCGTGACAGCGGGCACAGGCAGGGCGGCGCCGCCACCTTCCACGGAATTGATGACATAGGCGATACGTATCGCGGTCACGACATGCCGCTCCTTCTCCAGGCCAGGGCCAGCAGCAGCAGGCTTGCGACCGCCGACTGGGCCACGGCCTGCATGCCCGCACCTGCCAGACCATAGAGATGCAGCAGCGGCGGCAAGGCCGGCAGGAACAGCAGGCTGACGGTCAGGTTCGCCGCCATCGACCAGCCGGGCTTGCCCAGCGCCGTCAGGGCGGCGGTGCAAGGCGGGCCGGCCAAGGCCAGGGCACGGGCGATGACCAGCACCACCATCAGCCCGGCGGCATCGGCAAAGGCCGGCCCGGCGATCAGCGCGACAAGCCGGTCGGCGAACAGCCAGACGATCAGGACCACGGGCAGGCAGGCGCCGACCGCGATGGCCACCACCCGGCCCAGGGTCCGGCGCAGCCCCGGCCCGCCCTGGCCGCCGGCCACCATCCGGGCCAGTTCGGGATAGGCGGTGTTGCCCAAGATCTGCGCCGGCTGCGCGATCAACACCGTGGCGCGCTGTGCCACCGAAAACAGACCCGCGGCAGCGGGTCCCAGCATCCAGCCCACCACCAGCGGTGCCACCCGCCCCGCCAGTTCCGTCAGGGTCACGTCGGCATTGCTGGCCAGCAGGAAGCGCCAGATGCCGGGATTATCGGCAACGGCGTCGCCCTGTTCGGGTCGGTGCAGGTCGGCCCCCAGATGGCGGCGCGCCTGCCACAGGCCCAGCGCCCACAGGGCCGCGAACTCGCACAGGGCCGCCAACAGCCAGGCCACCAGGAACCCTTCCAGGCCCCAGCCCGCCAGGGCGGCGATGCCAGCCCCCACCAGCCGCACGACGGGTGCCACCAGATTATGCAGGCCCAGCAAGTCGAACCGGTTCAGCAGTTGCAGATATCCCGCCGGCGTGGAGCGTACCGAGCCCAGCACGGCCAGACTGTAGGGCAGGGCCAGGATGATCGCGGTCTCCGACCAGCCCAGGTGCGGGCCCACCAGCGGCGCGCAGGCGGCGGCGACCAGGATGGCGGCCAGCCCGCCCAGCAGTTCCACCCGCGCCCCGAACCGCAACAGCCGCGACAGGCGATGCCGGTCACCCGCCCGC
>JAEMSB010000098.1:4911-7850 GCA_016463045.1 Niveispirillum sp. | reverse complement strand
CCGCCCGCAGCGCGTCGGCGCGGTAGGCCTGGGCATAACCGCCGGCATGGCACTGGGCGCGGTGGCGGCGCGCCTTGCGCAGGATGCGGTCGATGCGCCGTGTCGCCGCCTGCGATCCCGGCGGATGGTAGAGATCGATGGCCATCACCGCAGCCGCGTCCGGCTGACCGATGAACAGGGCCAGACATCGCGCCACATAACCGGGCGGGTAGCGCGTATCGGCGTCGCAGATGGCGACATAGGGCGTGCTGACCAGCAGCAGGCCGGCGGCCAGGGCATTCACCTTGCCGGGGATGGGGGCAGGCACGATATCCGCCTGGATATCGGACAGGGCGGCCAGATGCCGCCGCGCCTCCGCCGCCCCCTGGTCGGTCGAGCCATTATCCAGAAGCAGCAGGCGGAAACGCCGCTCGGTCTGCGCTGTCAGGCTGTCCAGCGTCGGGCCGATCCAGCCTTCTTCATTGAAGAAGGGCAGCAGAATGGTGAGCAGGGTCGTCATGCCGACAGACTGGGCCGGTGCTGCGAGGTGTGGAAAGTGCCACCGGCGATGTTGGCCAGGACTTCTGCCGCGCGGTCCGAAGATGGCCTGTCCGTCAGATCGAAACTGCGTGCGACCATCGCCGCCTGTGTCGCACGGTACTGACCGTCATGGCTGTCCATGGCGTGTTTCAGGCCCTTTTCCAGTTCGCGCGGCGATCTGATGACGGGTCCGGCCTGCCAATGGGCATAGTTGGCGTCGCTGCGCCAGTCGACCCCATGGCTGTTAAGGAACAGGCAGGGACGGGGGCGCCACAGGAACTCGTAGATCTGGCTGCTGACGTCCCCCAGATAAAGGTCGGCCATCATCGTATAGCTCATATCGGTGGAGGCCCTGCTGCCCAGGTCGATATGGATGTTGGGGGCACGCAGGTACCGTTCTTCGATATGGCCGGGCCGGTCGATGCGCAGCTTGTCGATGGTCAGCACGAACTTCCGTTCGAACAGCATGACGTGCGGGGCGAAGATCAGTTGATAGTCCGGGTTGTCGAGGAAAAAATCCAGCACCTGCCGCCCATGCCGGAACCAGGAGGACAGGTGGGCCGAACAATGGGGATTGTAAAGCACGACGGGGGCCCGCGAGCGGACGGGAAATATCGTTACGGACGGATCGACCGTGTCGAACTTGGGATAACCGACCATGCTGATCTTCTCCGCAGGCACCCCAGCCTCGGTAATCAGCCTGTCCCGGATCTTGGGGCCAGAACAGAACACATGGTCGAAACCCGCCGAGGCCTTGTCGAAGCCGATGGCCCGGTCCCCGGCCCCGTGGCGCGTGTGGATGATCTTCAGGTTCTTCAGCCCATAGAGGCTTTTCAGGACCAGCGACGTCTTTTCCGCGACGACCAGCACGTCCAGGCTTCTGAAGAAGTCCAGATTATCGCCATAGACCAGCAGCTTGCGCGATGGCACCACGCTTTCCAGAACGCCTGACAGGAGTTGGGAGCGGGTGCGCAGGCCAAGATCGACATGCGTGATGCGCTTGCCAATCTCATGCCCGCCGAGGCGCAGAACCTCACGGCGGATACGCTTATTCGTCGTCGCGACAAGGATTTCGCCGTCGAAGCCGCCTTGGGCCAGTGCCAGGGCGATGGGGAGACTATGTGCGACCTGATGTATCTGATCATGGTTAAAAAGAAAACCAACACGCATGGTCGCTCTCCGGTGCCACTGCATTTGTGACCGCCATGTGTAGAAAGGCTCACAATGGCTCATTCATCGGAAGCCAACCTAGCAATCGAGCCTGTCGCGAAACTTGCGACGCATACGGAAGCTGCCGAGAGCTCAAATTTTGTCGTGCATAGACCAGCAGAGGTGGCCCTGGGAAATCGGACAGGATATTAAGACAGCATTTAAGTTGCATATAGATTGATATCATAAATCAAATGGAGATCTTGTTTGGGGAATATCCGCACTGTCTCCATTGCGGGGGCATTGTTGCCGCAGTCCAACTTGGAGCCGGATATTTCGGCAAACATATGAAGTCCGTCAGTTCTCCCTATGTTCAGCGGAACCGTACTTAAGTCGCGGGCAGCGGTGGCGGGTCAGGCGGCGGTGAACCCGGCCTATGTTGGCTTACTCCGATTGGTACAATCGCTCGCAGTGCTTGCTCCATAGACTTACCGTTTCCCTCAGGCCAAATCCGGCCATGGTGGAGGATGTCATGGGACGTTCAGCTTTCGATCCTGGGGCGAAAGGAAACAAGCCTTGGAATGCCGGTCGGCGAATCGGCGCCAAGCGCGCTTTGAAACCACAGCAGGTCTGGGCTATCCGTTTCTGGCTGGAGCACCAGCAGCGGGTGCGTGATCGCGCCCTGTTCGACCTGGCCATCGATAGCAAGCTACGCGGTTGTGACCTTGTCCGGATGAAGATCGGCGACATCGTTCGTGGTGGAGAAATCCGGTCACGTGCCCTGGTTGTTCAGAAGAAAACAGGCCGGCCTGTTCAGTTCGAGTTGCTGGAGACAGCCCGCAAGAGCCTCCAGGCCTGGCTTGAACGTCGAGGCGGGTCGCCGACTGATTATGTCTTTCCCAGCCGGGTCGAACGTGCAAAACCCATGCACACGCGCCATTATGCTCGTCTCGTTGAGGAATGGGTGATCGGGATCGGCCTGCGCCGCGAAGACTATGGAACCCATTCCCTACGGCGAACCAAAGCTGCCCTCATCTACAAGCAGACCGGCAACCTGCGCGCCGTGCAGATCCTGCTGGGCCATACCAAGATCGAGACAACGGTGCGCTTTCTGGGCTTCGATGTCGAAGACGCACCGCAACTGGCCGAGACGACGGAGATATGAAGCGCATGCAGGAGTTGGCTGGCGCCAGAGCGGGCGGCAATGTCCGGAATCCATACTGCACGAGCGAAAACCCGCCCGTCTGCTTCCGGCCCCCAATACGACAACC
>JAEMSB010000098.1:0-4901 GCA_016463045.1 Niveispirillum sp. | reverse complement strand
CCCCTCCCCGAAGCGCCACACCGGCACGCCCATCTTGCGGGCTTTGTCGGCGAGGTTCTGGGTGATGCCGGAGCCTGGAAAGGCGATGAGGCCGATGGGCAGGGTTTCCAGCATCTGGTCGTTGCGGCGGAAGGGGGCCGCCTTCTTGTGACGGGTCCAGTCGGGCTTGTAGACGATCTGGGGGACGCGGCGGTTCTCTGCCCAGCAGGCCGCGATGCGTTCGGCACCCTTGGGGCTGCCGCCATGTAGCAGGACCATGTCGGGATGCTTGGCATGGACCTTGTCCAGCGCTGCCCAGATGCGGTCGACATCGTTGCACTCGACCCCGCCGGTGAAGGCCACCTTGGGGCCGGGGGGCAGCAGCAGGTGGGTGTCGGCATGGCGGCGGGCGGCAATATGGTCGCGGCTGTCAATCATCGCCGCCGTCAGGGCGAGGTGGTTCAGCTGGGAGCCCTGGCGCGGGCGCCAGGTGGAGCCGGTCAGGGCCTCGTACATCTCGGCGGCGGCGTCGCGGAAGAACTCGAAGGCGTTGCGGCGTTCGATCAGGCCCAACCCTTCGGCGGTAAGGCGTTCCAACTCGACGGAACGGATTTCTGAGCCATCCTGTTCGGTTTGGCTGCGCTGCTGGGCCTGTTCGTTGGCATCCAGGTCGCGCTCCAGGCTGCCGATGCGGCGATGGAAGACATTGACGCAGGCCCAAAGCAGGTCGTCCAGGTCATCCTCCAGCCGGGTGCCGGTCAGCAGCCCGGCCAGGGTCTCCAGGCAGGCCCCGATCTCGGCCCTGGCCTGATCGGCCTCGGGCAAAGGGCGCGGGTCGGGTTCGTCCTGGTAGGGGCGATAGCCGTAGAGCTGTAATTCCTCCAGCAGATGGGCGGACGGGGCGGCATCGGCGAGGCCATCGGTGGCGGAGTATGGGGATGTCGTGCGGCGGGTCAGCATGGCGGTCACCGGATTTGTGGGCCGCGCCGGTCGCGGCCTTCCTGGGGAGCGCCCGCCAGGGTTAAGTCCGGCCCCGCACCCCTTGCGGGCCGCAGCGCCAGCGGAGGACGGCCTCTGGCCGTTGCGGGGCCGGGCGACCCTGGCAGATCCCCAACCTGGAAGGCCGCCTTCCCGCGGCCCACCCTTCACGGGTGGCATGACGATGCTGTGCGCCGCACAGGCACAGTCCGGCTTCCGACGCTGCGGATGCCAGGGCCCTATCCGCACGGCAGGAGGGAGGCTGCATCACCCTCGGCCAGTTGCGGGACAACCCATTCACGCAGCGCCGTCAGCCCGTAGGCCATCAGGTCGCTGTTGAGGTCATCCCGCCTGGGCCGGAGGGGTAGGACTGTCAACGCGGTGGTGTGGCCACGCGACGACAGACGGGCAAAGGCCCATTCCCCTGCCACATCGGCATCGCAGACGACATAGAGCCGACGCAGCACCGCTGGAAATGTCCAGGCGGCGAGATGCGCGGCAGAAAGAGCTGCGACCGCTGGCAGCAAGGGCAAGGCTTGGCGTAGCGACAGCATTGTCTCCAGCCCCTCCCCCGCCGCCATGACGGGTCCGGCGGGACCAAAGTGCACGGCATTTCCCAGCAGTTGACCCATTGCACGACGGGGATCGTCCAGTGCGGCCTTGTCCCCGTCTGGGCTGAGCCAGGTCCGGTGCAATCCCGTAAGGTGGCCGCCATCGTCGGTGACAGCGGCAATCAAGGCGGGCAGGCTGATGGTGCCGGCGGGCTCCCAGCGGTGGCAGCGCGGATGAAACCGCAGCGCCGGTTCCGGCCGGTACAAGACAATGCCGCGCCTGGCCAGGTAGCGTTCCGCCAAAGTGCCCGGCAAAGGCTTACTGGCAGCAAACAGACGGCGGCAGGCGTCGGGGGAACCCGTGGGGGCCATGGCAGCGGTGACAGCTCCGCTGACCGGCAGCGGCAGACGCAGCACCGCCCGTGCCTCCGCCATGGCATCGCGGGTGGAAAGGCCCCGGTTCAGGGCGATCAGGTCCAGCAGGTCGCCATGCTCGCCCGTGGCCGTATCGGTCCAGGACCCGGCGCGGGGGCCCATCAGCCGGACATAAAGGCTGCGCCCGCGATGACCCTGGACATCACCAACCAGCCAATAGCGCCCCTGCCGCCGACCATTGGGCAGAAGCTGACGGCAGATGGCCTCAGCATCGCGGGCCAAGCGGCGGGACAGATCGCCAGCACTTTCCATGGGACACCTCCCCATAGGAAAGGCCCGGCACTGTGGCCGGGCCAAGGATGGGCAGGTCTGGTTATTCCGCCGCAACGGGCAGGCTGGGATCGGACTCCGCTGCGGTGTTGTCCGCCGGGCTGGGGACTTCTCCCTTCATCCGCCCCGGCTTGCGTAGCAGTTCCGGCAGCCAGCCGGTACCCGCCAGCAGGTCCTGCGCGTGGGTCGCCATGTCGGGTTTCTTCAGATGTTCAATGCGCTGGGCGGCATCGGCCCCCTTCGCCTCCTGGACGGCTTCCAGGATGCGCGCCTTGGTGACGCGGCCCAGGAAATTGTCCACGGTCGGCACCCAGCCGGCGGCGGCCATGTCCAGGTCCAGAACGCTGGCCAGCGTATCGGCATGGTTCAGGCGACCATTGTGGCGGTTCCAGTTCTCATGCACGGCATTCACCGTGCCGGCCACGCAATGCGCAAACAGGGCCGCCCGGCTGTCGGCATCAAAACCCACCAGCACGTCCCACAGCTCGGTCGCCCGCGCCGGCATCTGCCGCCGCCAGTTCTCATGCCGGTCGACAATGGCGGTGGCGGCGACACAGTCGCGCAGGCTGGGTTCCTGGAGCACCGGCACCGTGCCACGGGCACTGATTTCCAGGCAACTGGCATAGGAGCCGGGATAGAACGTGTCGATGCACAGCACATGCAGCACCGCCAGGAACGCCGTGTCCGGGTCCCGCGCCAACGCATCGCGCAGGGCCAGGGTGCGATGGGTGGTCAACTCCATCACCAGTCGGTCGGACAAGGGCTTCATGCCCTCATCCTCGGGTTCCGGTTCCTGGCTGACGCTGGTGCCGGTATAGGCGGCATGGGCAGCGGCGGGCTGGGTGACATCGCATTCCGGCGTGCCAGCCTCCGGGATAACATCCTCCACCGGCGGTTCATCTTCGCGGCGAACGAAACCGCGCTCCACCCGCAATTCCCCTTCGGCGTTGACACGGACATAGCAGCCGGCCCGCGCCATCTCCTCCGGGTCAAAACGCTCCGGCCGCTCCTCCAACTGGGCGATTGCAGCCGACAGGGCCGTCAGCCGTTGGTCGACCTCCTCGGGGATGTCCTCGCCCGTGTCAGGCTCTTCGGCCAGCCGTTCATATTCGGCGGAAAGCTCGGCAAACCGCACCTCCTCATCCTGCGTCCGGGGGATGATCTCAGCCTTCAGGCGGCGGTGACCGACGGTGTGGCCATAGAGGAAATTAACATTCACCTCGACCCATTTCCAGCCCTCGGCCATCACCCCCTCGGCGGCCTTGGCCAGCTTTTCCGTGACCAGCCGCTCCAACAGCGGCACATCACCCAGCCAGCCACCGTCATCCGGCGTGAACAGGTCGCGCATGATCGGGCCACCGGCGGCGATATAGGCGTCCAGCCCGACAAAGCGGGCGCGCTTGTCATAGGCCGGGATACTGCTGGCCGTCAGAGCGCGGCGGATGTGATAGGGCTCCTTCTGCCAGGGCTGGGTGAGGGATGCCCAAACCTGTTCCTGCCGCTCATGGCTGTCACTGACGCTGAAGGCCATCAGCATGTCGAGGTTCATGCCATCCTCGGCATAAATCTCCAGCAGCTTGGGCGAAACATTGGCCAAGCGCAGCCGCTGTTTCACCACCGCCGGGGTGACAAAGAAGCGGGCGGCGATGTCTTCTTCGCTGAGGCCCTTGTCCATCAGGGTCTGGAAGGCGCGGAACTGATCCAGAGGATGCAGCGCCACCCGTTGCAGGTTCTCCGCCAGACTGTCCTCCTCGCCCAACCCCTCAGTGCGGATGATGCAGGGGATGGGGGCATTGCGGGCCAGGCGCTTCTGCTTGACCAGCAGTTCCAGCGCCCGGTAGCGGCGCCCACCGGTGGGCACCTCAAACAGCCCGGTTTCCTTGCCTTCCCCGTCAACCTGCGCCCGGACCGACAGGCTTTGCAGCAGGGTCCGGCGGGCAATGTCCTCGGCCAGATCGGCGATGGACACGCCCGCCTTGACGCGGCGGACATTGGCCTGGGACAGGACCAGCTTGTTAAAGGGGATATCCTGGGACCGGCTCAGGATGATCTTGTCGGCTGCTTTGGTGGCCATGGGTTTTCTCCATGACGGGCGGATGGAAGCCTCTCTCCCACCCTGGCACCCGTCACGAAACCCCCAGCCTCCTCTGCCTCTGTCCCCGCCGCCGGTCAGGCAACCCGGTCCAGCAGCTTCTTGGCCCTGGCCTCCATATCCAGCCTTGCATCCTGGTGCGGCTTGTCGCGCGCCACCGCCGTGATGCCCTGGACGAAGTCAAAGATGCTCTCCGGTTTGTGCCCCTCCTCCGCCAGCACGGTTTCGATGATCTTGCCCGTCTCGGCCTTGGAGAAGCCGCGCTTGCGCAGGAACTCCTCCCGGTCGTCATCGCTGCGGGCGACGATCTGTTCTCGCGATGCCTTGATGCCGTTGATGAAGGGCATGGGCGAGGAATTGGCAAATCGGGTCAGGGCGGGTGCAGCCTCATGGGCAAAGCGAGAGGCGGCATATTTGGAATGGCGGATGGTGATCTCCTGGAAATCCTCCACACCCCAGAGGTTTCGATTCTGACACACGGCCCGCAGATAGAAGCTAGCCATGCCCAGGGTCTGGGCCCCGACCTCGCTATTCCAGCAATAGAAGCCGCGGAAATAAAGATCCGGTGACCCGTCGGGCAGTCGCCCTGCCTCGAT
>JAEMSB010000570.1 GCA_016463045.1 Niveispirillum sp. | reverse complement strand
GTCAATAACAGGAAGGGAGCCGGATGACCGATCCTTTTGGAGACAATTTCATGCGTCTGGCCGTTCTGCTGACCCTGCTGACCCTTGCTACGGCGTTGCCCGCCCGCGCACAGGCCGATGCCGCCACCATCCAGGCCATCGAGGCCGTGGCCTATGATTACGTCGATGGGCAGTTGGAGGGGGACCCGGCCCGCGTGGCCCGCGCCCTGCACCCCGACCTTGCCAAGCGTGCGGTAAGGTCTGTGCCCGATAAGGACGAGGTTCTGGGCCTGCGCCGCATGTCCAAGGATGAGTTGGTGGAACTGACGCGCCAGGGCGTGCTGAAGACGCCTAAGGAGAAATGGGACCGCAGCGTGCGGGTGCTGGACGTCACCGGCACGGTTGCCGTGGCGCGGGTAGAAACGCCCTGGTTCGTGGATTACTTCCATATGGGCCGGTTCGGCGACCGCTGGGTCATCGTGAATGCCATGTGGCAGCCCAAGTCGCGCTGAACGCTCAGCCTTTCAGTTCATAATCGTAGCGCAGGAAGCCCTTGCAGGCGGCGACCTTGTCGTACAGCGCGCGGGCGGTGGCATTATCCTGGTGGGTCAGCCAGTAGAGCCGTACCGCCCCCGCCTGTTCCGCCGCCCGTGCCACCGCCTCGATCAGCAGGCGACCGGCACCACTGCCACGCACGCCTTCATCCACATACAGGTCCTGGAGATAGCAGACGGGCGCGTCGGCCCAGGCGGTAGCGTGGAACATGTAATGGGTCAGGCCGATGGGCCGGCCCGATGCATCCCGCGCCACAAACCCCCGGATCACCCCGTCCGGCTTCAGCAATTCGGTCCAGTTGCGCTGGAACAGGGCGTCTGCCCGGCTGGTGCCATAGAAGGCCAGGTAGGCGGTCCATAGCCGGTGCCAGTCGGCATAATCACCGGGTTGCGGCAGGGTGATGGTGGCAGCGGGCATCGCATGGCGCCTTTGCGGAAGGATCAAGACCATACTGTTGTCGCGCAAAGCATGGCGGTTTCCAATGATCAACCGCTGATGCGCCCCTGATCATGGGATGATGACAGGGGCGGCATGCGTGGCCGGGGGCTATCCCCCGGACCAAACGCCCCTTACCCTTTGATCCACATTCCCGCCCGCCGCCGGATCCAGGCACCATGACCGCCGTCACCCCCCGCCCCGCATCACAGCAGGCGGAAGAGAATTTCCCCCTTGGCATCGCCTTGGCCTTTTTCGCCTTCGCGCTGTACAGCGGCATGGATGTCACCATCAAGCTGCTGACCAAATCCTATGCCGTGCCGCAGATCATCGCGCTGAACAGCCTGTTCGCGCTGGGTCCCATCCTGATCTATGCGGCTTTCTCCGGCGGGCTTTACAATAATCTGCGCACGCGGCGGCCCCTCTATCACGTTATCCGTGCCACCTGCGGCCTGTTCAGCAGCTTCTTCGCCTTCTGGGCCTATTCGCGCATGCCGATCGCCGATGCCTATGCGCTGGCCTTCACGGCACCCTTGTTCATCACGGCGCTGGCGGTTCCGATCCTTAAGGAGCCCGTGGGCTGGCGCCGCTGGTCGGCCATCGGGGTCGGGTTCGTGGGCGTGCTGATCATGCTGCGGCCTGGTAGCGGGCTGATCAATCTGGGATCGCTGGCCGTACTGGCCGGGGCACTGTTCTATTCGGTTGGCATGCTGGTCACGCGGCTGGCCCGCAACACCGAAACCAGCGTCTCCTTCGCCTTCTACGCCACGCTGGCCAGCGGAACCATCTTCGGTGCCATGACGCCCTGGCTGGGCCGGATGCCCAGCTTGCATGATCTGGGCCTGTCGGCCATGGGCGGCACCCTGTGCGGCGTGGCATTTGTCTGCCTGCTGACGGCGTTCCGCAAGGTGCCGGCGGCGGTGGCGGCACCGTTCCAGTATACGCAGATCATCTGGGGCGTGATGTTCGGCTACCTTGTCTTCGGCGATATGCCTGACCGCACCCTGTTCATTGGGTTGGCCATTGTGGTGTCCAGCGGCCTCTACATCCTCTATCGCGAGACGGTGTTGGGCCGGCAGGTCACGTCGCGCGCGGCGGCGGAGTAAGGGCGATGGGCGGGCGCACCGTGGCGGGCATCGGGTTCTTCGTGCTGGCGACCCTGCTGTTCGGGATCATGGACAGCCTGATCAAGCATGTGGGCCGGGATTACGGCACCTGGCAGATCATGTTCTTCCGCGCCATATTCTCGCTGCTGCCCATCGGCATCCTGATCGCGCGCACGGGCGGGCTGTCCAGCCTGCGCACCAAAAGCGTGACCAGCCATGCCGCCCGGTCCCTGATGGGCGTAGCCGCCGCGTACGGGTTCTTCTAC
The DNA here is from genome assembly GCA_016463045.1 of Niveispirillum sp. Classification (GTDB taxonomy): domain Bacteria; phylum Pseudomonadota; class Alphaproteobacteria; order Azospirillales; family Azospirillaceae; genus Niveispirillum. Next base: position 569 of record JAEMSB010000570.1, on the reverse strand, counting down.
GCCTTTTCCGTGATGCCGCTGGCCGATGTCTATGCCATCGGCTTTGCCGCACCCTTGTTCATGACGGCCCTGTCGGTGCCGGTGCTGAAGGAAAAGGTGGGCTGGCGGCGCTGGCTGGCGGTGCTGGTCGGGTTCGGCGGGGTCATGGTCATGCTGCGGCCCGGCCAGGGCATGTTCAGCCTGATCGCCCTGATCCCCCTGGGCGCGGCCTTCTTCTACGCCCTGTCCATGCTGTTCGTGCGGGCGTTGAGCCGAACGGAGACGAACGGCGCCATCACCTTCTATTTTGTCACCACCATGGGATTGGTCAGCGGCGTCTGCATGATCTCCGGCTGGCGCACGCCTGATGCCACGGGCCTGATGCTGCTGGCGCTGATCGGTATGGTCGGCGGGGTGGCGCAGATCATCTTCACCCAGGCCTTCCGGCTGGCCGCCCCCTCGCTGCTGGCGCCGTTTGAATATATCGCCATGATCTGGGCCGCCGGATTCGGGTACTTCTTCTTCGGTGAGGTGCCGGATGCCGCCATCTGGACCGGATGCGCCATCGTGGCAGCGTCGGGCCTCTATAT
>JAEMSB010000569.1 GCA_016463045.1 Niveispirillum sp. | reverse complement strand
GGGCGAGGCGGGCGAGGGTGGCCGCGGTGAGCGGGGAGACGCGGGCCGCGGCGCGCGCCGCCCGCTCCCTGTCGCGCACGGTTTCGTGCATTCTCAGCGCCGTGGCCAGCTCGCCCGCGTCCAGGGACCCGCGCGGGGCGGCGGAGTCGCTCAAGCGTGCCCTGTTTTTGGACCCCGATCATATCCTGGCGCATGTGGCGCTGGCCGGGCTGGCCGTGGCCGATGGCAAGAAGTCGGAGGCGCGGCGATGCTACCGCAATGCCCTTAACCTGCTTTCCGTGCGGGCGCAGGAGGAAACACTTCCCGACGGTGATGGCTTGACGGTTGGCCGTCTGACAGAGATCGTGCGGGTGGCCAGTGCGGAGGTAGGGGCATGAGCGATCAGGCCGCGGCAAGTGCCATTGACTGGGCCGCCATGCATCAGCGCATCCAGGCGGCCATGGAAGGGTTGGAGCGCGGGTTTGAACCTGACGCGGCCGAGGTGGACCGCCGTCTGCGCGAACGTGCGGAGCGGCTGGCCCGGGCCGCATCGGCCCCCCCTGCCGCGTCTGACGAGATCCGCATCCTGGAATTCGAGATTGGGGGCCGGCCCATGGCGGTGGACAGCCGGCATGTGCGCGAGGTGACCGCCGATCTGGTCCCCACACCCGTGCCGCATGCGCCCGCCTGGGCGCTGGGCGTGGTGCATCTACGAGGGGAGATGCTGACCGTTCTGGATTTCCAGGCCCTGATCGGCACCGGCAAAAGCGATGGCGATGGGCATCTGGTGGTGTTGCAGCACCGGGGCCGCAGTGTCGGCCTGACTACCGATGCCATCAGGGGCCTGCGCGCGGTGTCGCGCGGACGGCTGGACCCAGTGCCGGCGACGGTGCATGGCAACCGCCGCTTCTATCTTGGTGTATCCGAACAGGATACGCTGGTACTGGATGCCGGCCAGTTTTTCGAGGATGGTGCCCTGACGGGCATTGCGACGGACGGTTCGGCCGGCACGCGGGGGAGCGTTTAAATGAAGATCACGGTGGGCAAGAAGATCTGGGGCTGCCTGGGGCTGCTGCTGCTGGTCGTGCTGGGTGTGGGCTGGGTGTCGCTGGACACCACCGCCCGCCTGACCGAGGCCGCGCGGTGGAGCGTGCATACGCAGGAGGTGAAAACCCATCTGGGCGAGATCATGTCCGCCGTGCAGGACATCGAATCCGGGCAGCGCGGATTTGTCATCACCGGCCAGGAACCGTTCCTGCAGCCCTATGAGAATGGCCGCCGGCAGTTGGAGGAGTTGATCCCGCTGCTGCGCCGCATGATTCCCGACAATCCCGAACAGTTGCGCAACCTGGACCGGGTGGAGCAGGCGGCACGCAACCGCCTCAACGAAGCGCAGATCCGCATCGAGGCCCGCCGGCGCGACGGGTTCGAGGCGGCGCAGAAGCTGATCGTAAGCGATACGGGCCGGCAGGCCATGCTGGAGTTCCGCGCCGCCATCAAGGTGATGCTGGATGTTGAAAACCAGCTTCTGGAGCAGCGCAACGCAGCCAAGGATGAAAGCACGCGGCTGGCCAATCTGGCCGTCATCGGCGGGGCCTTACTGGCAGCGGTCATCGTGCTGCTGTCGGGGGTATTCCTGTCGGCCAATATCGTCACGCCGCTGCGTGAGATCACGGCCATTGCGGAACGGATCGGTAAGGGTGACCTGACCAACGATATCCCGCCATCCGACCGCGGTGACGAGGTCGGTATTCTGAACAATACCTTCCGCGACATGACCCGCGGCCTGCGCCAGCTGATCCAGGAACTGGTCGAGGGGGTGAACGTGCTGGGCACGGCGGGCAGCCAGATCGTGTCGACCACGGCCCAGGTATCAGCATCCGCCGCCGAAACGGCGACGGCCCTGGCCGAAACCAGCTCCACCATGGAAGAGGTGCGCAAGACCTCGCAGCTTTCGACGGAGAAGGCGCGGCATGTGGCCGAAACGGCCCAGGCCACGGCCCAGATCTCCGCGACGGGCAAACGGTCGGTCGAACAATCGGTGGCGGGCATCACCCTGGTGCGCGAACAGATCGGCGCCATCGCGGAGGCCGTGATCAAACTGTCTGAGCAGAGCCAGGCCATCGGCACCATCGTGGCCTCGGTCAATGATCTGGCCGAACAATCCAACCTGCTGGCCGTCAATGCCGCCATCGAGGCGGCGCGGGCCGGCGAACAGGGCAAGGGCTTTGTCGTCGTGGCGGCGGAAGTGAAAAGCCTGGCCGAACAATCCAAACAGGCGACGGCCCAGGTGCGCGCCATCCTGGGCGATATCCAGAAGGCCACGGCCACCGCCGTTCTGGCCGCCGAACAGGGCAGCAAGGCCGTGGATGCCGGCGTGAAACAGGCGCAAGAGGCGGGCCAATCCATCGAGCGGCTGGCCCAGAATATCGCACTGGCCACCCAGGCCAGCACCCAGATCGTCGCCTCGAACCAGCAGCAGCAGGTGGGCATCGATCAGGTGGCCCTGGCCATGGACAGCATCAGGCAGGCCAGCAGCCAGAACACCATCGCCACCAAGCAGGCGGAAACGGCGGCCCATAACCTGAACGCCCTGGGGCATAAGCTGAAAACGCTGGTCGGCCAGTATAAGGCGTGACCGGTTCGGAGCCAGCCCCATGAATAGCCGCAACGAACAGCTTTTCCAACGCCTGCTCGCCATGTTCATGGTCGAGGCGGAGGAACATGTCAGTTCGCTGACGGTATCGTTGCGCGAGCTTGAGGCCGGCGTCAGCGAGCAGCGGGCGCGGGAACTGATCGAAAAGACCTTTCGTGAGGTCCATACGCTGAAAGGGGCGGCGCGCACCGTCAACCTGTCGCATCTGGTGGCGTTGTGCCATGCCATGGAATCGCTGCTGGCCCTGCTGAAGCGTGGGGAATTGCGGCTGGGGCCGGGCGTGGT
>JAEMSB010000097.1 GCA_016463045.1 Niveispirillum sp. | reverse complement strand
GTGGGAGAGGGAGGGGCCCGCCCGCGCCAGCGGGTGGGAGGGTGAGGGGAATCAGGTGAGCAGAAAGCGCTTATGCTGTTTCCTTGAACAGCTCCCGCCCGATCAACATGCGGCGGATTTCGCTGGTGCCGGCGCCGATCTCATACAGCTTGGCGTCGCGCAGCAGGCGGCCCGTCGGGTATTCGTTGATATAACCGTTGCCGCCCAGGATCTGGATGGCGTCGAGCGCCAACTGGGTCGCCTTTTCGGCGGCCAGAAGGATGGCGCCCGCAGCATCCTTTCGGGTGATCTTCTTGGCATCCGCCGCGCGGCCCACGGCATAGACATAGGCGCGGCAGGAATTCAGCGCGACATACATGTCGGCTACCTTGCCCTGGATCAGCTGGAACTCACCGATCGACTGCCCGAACTGCTTGCGCTCATGAATATAGGGAACGACGACATCCATGCAGGCCTGCATGATGCCCAGCGGGCCGGCGGCCAGCACCGCGCGCTCATAATCCAGGCCAGACATCAGCACGCCGACGCCGCCATTCAGGCGACCCAGCACATTCTCTTCCGGGATTTCGCAATCCTCGAACACCAACTCACCGGTGTGGCTGCCGCGCATGCCCAGCTTGTCCAGCTTCTGCGCCACGGAGAAACCCTTGAAGCCCTTCTCAACCAGAAAGGCGGTGATGCCGCGCGGGCCTGCATCGGGGTCGGTCTTGGCATAGACGACCAGGACATCGGCGTCGGGACCGTTGGTGATCCACATCTTGGTGCCGTTCAGGACGTAGCGGTCGCCCTTTTTGTCGGCGCGCAGGCGCATGGACACGACGTCCGACCCGGCCCCCGGCTCGCTCATCGCCAGCGCGCCCACGAAATCGCCGCTGATCAGCTTGGGTAGATAACGGCCCTTCTGATCGGCGTTGCCGTTCAGGCGGATCTGGTTGACGCAGAGATTGGAATGCGCGCCATAGGACAGGCCGACCGAGGCAGAGGCGCGGGAGATTTCCTCCATCGCCACCATATGCTCGATATAGCCCATGCCGGCGCCGCCATATTCCTCTTCCGCTGTCACGCCCAGCACACCCAGGTCGCCCATCTTCTTCCACAGGTCCATGGGGAACTGATCGGTGCGGTCGATCTCCGCCGCGCGAGGCGCAATCTCATCCGCCGAAAAGGACGCCACTGCATCGCGCAGCGCGTCCGCCGTCTCACCAAGGCCGAAATCGAACAGGGGCAGGCTGTTGCGCAGCATGTGCGGGGCATCCTCTCTTGATTGTCAGCCCGGATCAGGGCGTTTATAGAAACGGTCATACGTTTTTTTATTGGTCATTTCAACAAGGAATCCTGCGGGTCTTGCCACATGGCGCATGCGTGAATTCCGGTTGACGGCACCCCCTTCCCCGCCGCAGTTTGCGCCAAGGATGATTCTGTCAATGAAGAGAGGCCGTTGATGGCCCGTACCGCCGGCAGCCATGGGCCGAAAACCATGGAAGCGATCCGCAAGGCGGCGCTGACCCTGATCTATCGCAAGGGCTATGAGGCGATCACGCTGCGTCAGCTGGCCGATGCTGTCGGCATCCAGCCGGGCTCGCTCTATAACCATGTCCGCAACAAGCAGGACATCCTGTTCGACCTGGTGCATGACCATATGACCACCCTGCTGGTGGAGGTGGAAGAGGCCGTGCCGGCCGATGCCGCACCCCTGGCGCAGCTTGAAGCCTTCATCGCCTTCCATGTCGGGTATCATATCACCCGGCGGGAGCAGGTGTTCATCGCCAATTCGGAATTGCGCAGCCTGGAAGCCCCCAACCATTCGGTGATCGTGGGCCTGCGCAAACAGTATGAGGGCGTGCTGATCGACATCCTGCGCCGGGGGGGCGCGGATGGGTCGCTGCGCGTGGATGAACCGACAATCGCGGCCTATGCCATCCTGTCCATGCTGACCGGCATCTGTTCCTGGTACCAGCCATCGGGCCGCAAATCCGCCGAACAGGTGGCCACCCTGCACCGCGACCTGATCCTGCGCGGCATCGTCGCATAAAAAAGGCCGCGACCCGGAAGGTCGCGGCCTGAAAGATGGAAACGGGGGGCGGCGTGGGTCCGCCCCCATTCCTTTTGCTGACACCAACGGTCACAGGCTGTGACCGTTGGTACGGCGGCGACTGCCGCCGCGCCGCACGTGCGGCGCAAGCCAAGGGCGCGGATGCGCCCGCCCGGCGTCTGAGGGACAGGGCATCAGAACTTCACATTCACACCGGCGTAGAAGAACCGGCCACGATTGTCCCAGTTGCCGGACGTGGCGCTACCGGTACCCTGATAGACCGTCGGGTGGTTCGGCGGACGGTCATTCATCACGTTCTGCACGCCGGCGCGCAGCACCAGATCCTGCGTGACCTTATAAAGCACGCGAACATCATGGTACCAGACGTCACCCGTGTAGAACGGGATACGCGGCAGCGGCTGTCCATCGGCAATCGGCAGCAGGGTTTCGTCCGCCACCTGATTGTCTTCGAACCGGGTCGTCCAGGCGAAGGTGAAGACATCATCGGAATAGCTGGCGGTACCCGACAGCTTCCAGGACGGGGTGCCGGCGGTACCGGCATATTTGCGTGCCGCCTGCCCGGCCTGGGCAACGAAGTCATACTGCAACAGGTGCGTACCCTGCAGGCTCAGGTCGATACGGCTGTCATCCTTGGCCGCGTCCAGCATGTCCTTCAGATCGAAACCATAGGCGACCGAGAAGTCGATGCCACGGTTCTTGAAGCTGGCAATGTTGGACTGGGTCAGGCTGACACTATCGACACCGCCAACAACATTGGTCCGCGCACCGGTCGGGTCACGCACGATCAGCTGGCAAAGCGGGCTGCCACCCGCCGTGTCATAGCAGGCCTGGAACACGCCCGACAGGGCAGGCAGGTTGATCGCGTCCTTGATGTTGATGTCGTAATAATCGACGGTGGCCGAGAAACCATCCAGGAAAGTCGGCTGGATAACCGTACCGATGGTAAAGGTCTCTGCCGTTTCCTCATTCAGGTTGACGTTGCCACCCTGCAAAAGGCGCAGGGAGGAACGGCCCGTGCCGATATTGCTGTCGAAGGTGGCCGCGTTATAGCCGGGGATATCGCGCGTGCAGTTGGCGACGCGGATGTTCCGGGCCTCACCGGTCAGCGTGGCAACGCGGGAACGGTCGCAGGGGTCCTGCTGTGTGCCCGTGAAATTCTCACCCGTCGGTGCGTACAGTTCGATGATGTTCGGGGCGCGCACCGATTCCGAATAGGTGCCACGGAAACGGATATCGTCGATGGGGGTGTAATCCAGACCCACCTTCCACTGGCTGACACCGCCGACCGTGCTGTAATCGGCCCAGCGATAGGCACCATCCAGGGTCAGTTCCTTGGCCAGGAACATGTCGGACAGCAGCGGGACCAGCGCTTCGGCGTAATATTCGGCAACGTCATAGGAACCCTTGCGGCGTGGAATGGCGTTGGTGAACAGCAGGCCCTGGGCGGTGGCGCTGTCGGTTTCCTGATCCGACTTCTCCTCGCGATATTCGGCACCGACGGCGATGCCCAGCGGGCCTGCCGGCAGGTCGAACAGGTCGGTGGTCACGTTGAATGCGGCCACCTGCTGGCTGGCCTGACCGATGGTGACAGAGGTCGCCTTGGAATAATCGATGGCGGCCTGGCTGGGACCGTTCAACCAGTCGAACGGGATACAGCCGGCGGCGGCGGCGCGGACACCGGCATCGGTGGACAGAAGATCGCGACAGATCGGACGGCCCGTGGCGGGATCGATCACCGAATCCAGCTGACGGGCATAGCGGTCCTTGTTGAACTGACCACGGTTCAGCGACTTACCGTCCAGCTGGCCGTACTGGTAGTAGGTGTCCCACTTGACGGTACGGTCGCCCGCCTCGAAATCGCCTTCAAAGCCGATCACGGTGCGGATCATGTCACGCTGCTGTTCGATCACGCGCTGACCGAATTCTTCCGTGAAACGGTACAATTCCGCCGACGCGGTGGGCGCCGTCAGGCCATTGGCGTCGAAGATGCGACGCAGTTCGACGGCATTGGCGCTGGTCCCGGCCAGGAAGGCATTATCACGACGGACATTGTGACGGAACGAGGCCGTGCCCGTGAAGGCCGGCTGGGCGCGTGGGTTGGAGCTGTCGACGCTGGCAGCACCGATTTCCGCCGTCATCTTCACGTAATCATTGATCTGGTACGACCCATAGGCACGGCCCAGCAGACGCTCGCTCTCCCCCTGCAGCGTCGTGTAGATCGACGTGTAATCCAACGAAGGATCATCGCAGAGCGGGGTGGCCGCCGTCGGGTTGTTGCGCGGGGCCAGACAGTTGGCATTCAGACCCTGAACCGACCGCGTCTCAAAATCGATCGACACGCCGGCCTGCGCGTTGGCGGCCAGCGGACCGGCGCCCGGATTGGCGACCAGCGTGCGGAACACGCCGCCACGGCCCGTACGGCTCTTCGGGTTCTGGATGGAGGTGTTGGGCGTCACCAGCGTGTTGAAGGTGATGCCGGGGCTGGCCCAGTTGCGGTCATCGGCCAGGACGCTGTCGACCTTGGTATATTCCACGCCGGCCAGGATATAGCCCTTGCCCTCGTCGAACTTCGCGCCGAATACCGCGCTGTGCTGCATCTCCTGCCCGTCACCATGTTCGGTGATGCCATAGGAGCTGTCGACTTCCACACCCTGGAAATCCTTGCGCAGCAGGACGTTGACCACGCCCGCCACGGCCTCGGAACCGTACACGGCGGACGCACCGCCGGTGATGATTTCCGTACGCTGCACCATGCTGGTCGGAATGGTGTTCAGATCGACGGCGGAACTGTCGAGCGCGCCCGTGATGTGGCGCTTGCCATCCACCAGGACCAGCGTGCGGTTGGTCCCCAGGCCGCGCAGATCGACGCGGCTCTGCCCGCCGACAAACAGGAAGCCGCCCGAAGACTGCCCATTCAGGGCTGGCGCCAGCTGCGGCGCGGCGGACACGGCATCGGCCAGGTTGGTGAAACCGGCGAAACGGATTTCCGTCTCGCCCACCACATTCAGCGGCACCGTGGAATTCAGGTTGGTGCGCGCGATGCGCGAACCGGTAACGACGATCTCTTCAAGTTGGTCCTGGGCCATGGCGGTGCCCGTCATTCCGACCGCCGCCCCCAGCATCAGAAGTCCGCGTAGTGCACGTATGGTCTTGCTGTCCGTCTTTGTCATTGCATGCCTCTCCGATTGCGCCCGCCGGTTTTTCTATGGCGAGGGCGTGGTAAGGCCGCGATTGAGACATCGCGGAAGCATGTTGATCAAATAATAATCGTCGCCGAAGAATCCAAATCAAGTGGTCGTGTTATATTTAACACCATTGATTTCAATTTTGCAAAAATCTTTGCAACGAATGAACAAAAATCAACTGAACCAAATAAGTATCACTTCACCTTTCTTTAACCATCGAAAATCCGTTAGACAAACTACTGATATATATTTCATTTGTTACAGCCAATGGCACCATCACCGCCAAAAGAAAACGGCGGGTCCCGAGGGACCCGCCGTGAGTGATGAAGCAGAGATGACGACCCGGATCAGAACTTGACCGAGGTCGAGATGAAGAACCGCTGGCCCAACGCGTCATACGTGTTGGTGAAGCTGTTCTGCTGGGAACCGATCATGGTGTCGGGCAGCATCGGCGGCTGCTTGTCGAACAGGTTGGTGACACCGGCCGACACGGCGACACCCTCGACAACCTCGTACGAACCGGACAGATCGAACAGGTTGTAGGAACCGACCTTCGGATAGACCAGCGTGGTCGGGTTGGTACCGAACAGGATAGCGTCGTTCTTCCAGGAACCGATATAGTTCCACTGCACCGACGCCGTGATCGGGCCGCTCTGGTACGTGAAGGTCGTCGTGGCCTTCCATTCCGGAACCGGCTCACCGCAGATGTTGGAGCCACCATAACCGGCGCACTTGTAGATGGTGCCGTTGACAGCGGGCTGCACATCGAACTTATCACGCCAGGACACGTCCGTCTTGATACGGAACTGGCCGTCGCCGTCGATCGCCAGGCTTTCCGGCAGATCCTGACGCCAGGTCATGCCCAGATCCACGCCGGAGGTCTTCAGGCCGGCATTGTTGACGGTCGGGACCTGGACAATGGCCAGATAACCATCACCGGTACGGGTGATGGCCTGGCAGGTCGCGCTCTGCAGGTTCTTGTTGGTGAAGCAGTCGCGGACCACGCCCGCCGCACCGCCGCCGAAGCCGCCAATGGCGTCATCCAGCTTGATTTGCCACCAGTCGATCGTGGCGGAGAATTCCGGCAGGAAGGTCGGCGTCAGCACCGCGCCAATGGTCCAGGTCTTGGACTGTTCCTCGGTCAGGTTGAAGCCGGCGACGGCCGCACCCTGGCTCAGCTGCTGGAACTGCGTGGGACGGGCATTGTTGAAGGCCGTGGTGCCGACGCTGGCCGCCGGCACGCCCTGGCTGCGGCAGAAGGCGGCGTCATAGCCGGTCGAGGTGGACAACAGGCAGGGGTCGACGGTGGAGTTCAGGGTCGGGAAGCCGACGGCACCACCCTGATACAGTTCCAGCACGTTCGGCGCACGGATAGCCGACTGGAACTGACCACGGAAGCCCACATCCTTGACCGGCGACCATTCCATGCCGGCCTTCCAGGTCTGGACGGAACCGACCGACGAATAGTCGGAGTAGCGAATGGCCGCTTCAGCCGACAGGTTCTCAAAGAACGGCTGATCGGTCACCAGCGGGATATAGGTTTCGGCAAAGCCTTCCCACACATCGAACGAACCCGACGACGAGAGGGCGGGGTTGAAGCCCAGGATGTCGCCCGTGCGGATGCTGTCATCCACGCGGTCGAAATACTTGTTCTTGCGCCATTCACCACCAAACGCGACGCCGACATCACCGGCGGGCAGTTCAAACAAGTTGCCACTGATGGCACCGTTCCAGACCTGCTGCTCGAATTCCTGGACGCGATTGGTGTCGGTACGGACGTAGGCAGCGGCTTCCTTGCTGATACGGCCCGGACCGAAGATATCGATGGGCACGCAACCCTGGGCGCGGGCCGTGGCATCCACGCAGATCGCCTTGCCGGCGGCATCACGCGTAGCGTTCAGGGCCTGACGCAGACGAGCAGAGGACACGTCGTTACGGACGATGACGTCACGGGTGACGCGACCGAACGTGAAGTAGGTGTCATAGGTGAAGCCACCGATCAGGTCGCCCTTGACACCGGTCGTGCTGTTGAAGGCGTTCTGGTTATTGTCCTGCTGGCGGGCACCCAGTTCCATCATACGGCGGGACAGAGCATTGGCCGTCGTGATCGAGGCATAGTCGTTGGCGGTGAAGCCAGCCGGTGCCACGAAGGTCGGATCGGCAGAGGCCGGATACAGGGTGCGCAGCTGGGTGACGGTCTGGGCCGTCAGCAGCGGGTTGGTCAGGTTGATGCGGATGGGCGGCACGCCGGGACGCGGCTGCGGGATCACGGCGGGCGTTTCGGCCAGCTGCAGCGGCACGCGATTGGTGACGAAGTTGAACTCTTCGTAAATCTTGAAGTTCTCGTTGAACTCATGATTGCCCAACGCGAAGAGCGACAGACGCTCCTGCGGGACGCGCAGGTAGTTCACGGGCGAGAAGTTATAAAGGTCGCCGGCGCTGCTGGTGGTACGGGTGCTGTTGAAATTGCGCGGCACGCCGTTGGCGTCCCAGGTCAGCACCGTGGTGCCACGGGCCAGACGGGCGCCGGGGGCGGTGGAGGAGCCGCTGAACAGGATCGTCGGCTTGCCGTCAACGACACCTTCGGTGATCGCCTGCTTGGAGTAGTCGCGATCGCCCGCCATCACCTCGTCGCGCTTATTATATTCGGCGAACAGGGTCAGGTTGGACTTGCCGTCATCGGAACCGGTGCCGATGGTCAGGTTGATGTTACGTTCCTTGCCGTCACCTTCCTTGGTGACGCCATAGCGCGCGCTGGCCTTGGCGCCCTTGAAGTCATCCTGAAGGATGAAGTTGACGACGCCGGAGATGGCGTCCGAACCGTATACGGCCGACGCGCCGCCCGTCAGAACCTGCACCTGCTTGATTAGCGAGGCCGGGACGTTGTTCAGGTCGACGGTGCCGGTGCCGTTGGTGGGGATGTAGCGGCGGCCATTGACCAGCACCAGGGTGCGCGCCGAACCGATACCGCGCAGGTCGACCGTGGCCGAACCGTTACCGCCATTGTTGGAGAAGGCGCCCAGCGCCGGGATGATCTGCGGCAGTTCGTTCAGCACGCTGTCAACGGTGGCGGCACCGGCCTGCTCAAACGCGGCGGCATCGACGACCGTGACGGGGCTGGAGCTGGTCAGTTCCGGACGCGCAATGCGCGAACCGGTCACCACAATTTCCTCAAGCTGCAATTCCTGCGCGCCGGCCACGCCGGTCGCGGCCAGACCAATGGCGGCACCCAACAGCAGGCCCCGCTGGAAACGGCGCGACGAACGCCCCTGAACCATCTTCATCGTTAATCCCTCTCCGGATTGCTGGGGCCTGCCGTCTTATGTCTATCGGCATAGACCCAATGGAATTTGGAAAATGACGCACGGATGCGACAGCGCAATAGCCCAGCCCACGTGTAACTAATTTGTGATTCTGATGTTGCACATAAGCAACTTAACTTAATGGTGAACGGTTAAAATTTATTAATACTAAAAATAAGACCCTATAAATTTAGAAGTATCTTTTTGGAACAAAAAAATGTTTCCTGTGGAAACATTGTCCCGTTTCAATATGTAATCTCATATACGACGTTTTGTAATGACTTTGATACAATCTGATACAATTCAGCAACATTATCCGGGATCGACACATACGCCTAACGGCCTAGCCCCCCGATCTAGAAACATTATCAGGAAGGATGATTTCATTACGTATCTGCAACAGGATACGACCTGCGATCTGCCGACCCGGGAGAACCCTGCCTGCGCACCGATCCAGCCCTGATGCCGGGTTGTCGGCACGATGATTAGATTTCGCGAATCATGCCGGCAACGACGCCAATGCCCGCTGTGACCGGTAAACAAAAAGGGCGCCCCACCTGGGGTCGCCCTTCATGACCATCGATCCTTGCGGGAAACTGTTACTTCGGCGCCATGCGGATGGCACCATCCAGACGGATCGTCTCGCCATTGATCATGCTGTTGGCCACGATATGCAGGGCCAGAGAGGCATATTCCTCCGGCTTGCCCAGGCGGGACGGGAACGGCACCTGTTTGCCCAGGCTGTCCTGCGCGTCCTGTGGAAGGCCCAGCATCATCGGCGTCAGGAAGATGCCGGGTGCAATGGTGACCACACGGATGCCGCTGCGGGCCAGTTCACGGGCCGCCGGCAGGGTCAGCGCATGCACGCCCCCCTTCGACGCGCCATAGGCGGCTTGCCCGATCTGCCCGTCAAAGGCCGCGACAGAGGCGGTATTGATGATCACGCCCCGCTCGCCATCGGCGGTTACCGGTTCCAGCCCCTGCATGCCGGCAGCGGCCAGACGCAGCATGTTGAAGGTGCCGATCAGGTTGACCTCGATCACCTTGCGGAACAGGTCCAGATCGTGCGGACCATCGCGGCCCACGATCTTCGCCGGCGGTGCGATACCTGCGCAATTGACGGCGATGCGGGCCGGGCCGTGGGCAGCGGCGGCAGTAGCGATGGCTGCCTGGGCGCTATCACCGCTGGTGACATCGCACTTCACCGCGATGCCGCCAATCTCTGCCGCAACGGCATTCGCCGCGTCCAGATTGACATCCAGCAGCGCCACCTTGGCCCCGCCTGCCGCCAGCGCGCGCGCCGTAGCGGCCCCAAGGCCGGAGCCACCGCCGCTGATGATCGCGGATACGCCCTTGATGTCCATTGTCTCACTCCCTTGCCATCGTTCCGGGACCGATCAGCCCGCTTATCCTATGTGGCACTATCCCAGTGCAATGCCGCACGGGCAATTTAGAAGTTCGAACAGTGGAGGTGCATGAATCCCCGTACAGTGGAAACAGACGGTAGAATCAAAAAGGGCGGCCCCAAGCGGGACCGCCCTTTTCTTACTGAAAGCCAGACCGGGATCAGGCGCCGGGCGCTGCCTGGTTGGCACGGTCGGAATAGATGTAAAGCGGCTTGGCGCGGCCCTCCACCACTTCCTTATTGACCACGATCTCCTCAACACCTGTCAGGCCGGGCAGATCATACATGGGATCAAGCAGAATGCTTTCCATGATGGACCGCAGACCGCGGGCGCCCGTCTTACGCTCAATCGCCTTGCGGGAAATGGAGCGCAGGGCCTCCTCATGAACCGTGAGCTTCACGTCCTCCATCTCGAACAGGCGCTGGTACTGCTTGACCAGGGCGTTCTTGGGCTTGGACAGAATCTCGATCAGGGCGGCTTCGTCCAGATCATGCAGGGTGGCCAGAACCGGCAGGCGGCCAACGAACTCGGGAATCAGACCGAACTTCAGCAGATCCTCGGGCTCCACCTCGCGCAGGACATCGCCCATGCGCCGCTCGTCCGGGCCGCGGACATCGGCGCCAAAGCCGATGGACGTGCCCTTGCCGCGCGCGGCGATGATCTTTTCCAGGCCAGCGAAGGCGCCACCACAGATGAACAGGATGTTGGTCGTGTCCACCTGCAGGAATTCCTGCTGCGGATGCTTGCGCCCACCCTGCGGCGGCACGGAGGCAACGGTGCCTTCCATGATCTTCAGCAGGGCCTGCTGCACGCCCTCGCCCGACACGT
>JAEMSB010000568.1 GCA_016463045.1 Niveispirillum sp. | reverse complement strand
CGCCAGTCTGGTGCAGTTCTATTCCGCTATGGCCTATCAGGGGCCGGCTCTGGTGGGCCGGATCAAGGCGGAACTGACGCAACGGCTGACCGATGACGGCTATGCCCATGTTGCCGACGCGGTCGGGGCGGCGCATCGCAAGGGCTGATTGAAGGCCGGCGCCTGAGGGAACAGTTTAGGGGAGATGCGCGCATGAACTGGTTCCGCCATCTGGTGTTTGCCGCCGTCTATGTCGCCCTGGCCCTGGTCGTGGCGCTGACCCTGCCCCTGTCGGTCGGCGGCATGGATGGGCATACGGCCCTGCTGTTCGGTATCGCCATCCTGACCTTCGGCGGATTGCTGCATGAATTCTGGGCGCGCCAGGATGAACGCAGCCGCCTGGAATCCCGCATTTGGGACCTGGAGGCGTTGGCGGAGGAGATGCGCCTGGAACTGGACGCTTTGCGCGGCCATTCCGGCGCCCTGCCCGCCGACCCGCCGGAGGTGGCGGCGGTATTGTCCGAAGCGCGCGTGCTGGAACGGCTGGCCCACCGCCTGCCCGCATCCGGCCCGCGCCCGGCCACCGGTCCTGATGCCGGCCCGCTGTTCGCGCCGCAGCCGATGCCCGCCGATCCCGATGCCGTCCTGGATCATGTCCGCACCGCGCTGCGTACCGATCAGGTGGATATCTTCCTGCAGCCCGTCGTCAGCCTGCCGCAGCGCAAGCACCGCTATTATGAACTGTTTTCCCGTATCCGCGCCGGTGTCGATGGCGATGGCAAGCCGCGCTATATGCTGCCCGAACAATATCTGGGCGTGGCGGCAGAGGCGGGGCTGATCGCTACCATCGACAATCTGCTGCTGTTCCGCTGTATCCAGTTGCTGCGCGAGACGGAGAAGCGGCACCAGAATGTCGGCTTCTTCTGCAACATCTCCGCCGCCACCCTGAACGATGCCGCCTTCATGCGGGAATTCGTCACCTATATGGGGCAAAGCCCGAACCTGGCGACCAAGCTGGTTTTCGAACTGTCGCAGGATGATCTGATGCAGGGCGGCCTGTTTGCCACCGGCTTTCTGGACGGGTTGCGGCGGCTGGGCTTTCATTTCTCCATGGATCAGGTGGTCAGCCTGGACCTGGACTGGAACGAGCTGGCCCGCCACGAAATCCGCTTCGTGAAGCTGGACGCCGCCCGCCTGCTCGACCCCGACAGCCGCTTTGCCGACCCGCGCGCCGTGCGTGAACTGCGTCAGCAGCTGGACCGCAACAATATCGACCTGATCGTGGAAAAGGTGGAGACCGAAGCCCAGCTCCTGGAACTGCTCGACCTCTATATCGATTTCGGCCAGGGCTACCTGTTCGGCGAACCCAGGCTGGCGAAGAAACAGACCAGTTAAGCGCCCAACTATTGTTGGGGCTTAAAAAGACCACTGACGACGAAGCCAACCAAACCAATTGCCGCAAGGGCCGTGCTGCCAACTATTGTAGTCAATACAGCTTCTGGAATCTCTAGAAAGCCGATACCGGACAGTACTATTAATGAAAACGCACCAAACGAGTAAGTGCATAAATAATAAAATACTCGATTTGCATAGTTCTCTCTAAGGGATCGATTCGCTTTTTTGTCGGCATTGTTCTCTCGAAGGGCGTCAATTTCTACCTTTTTTCTATCCTCTTCTACGCTTCTTGTTTCAAGTTTATCATTTTCGTCAGGTTTTGTTTTGCCTTCCAACTCTATGCGCTCAAGACCGGCCTTGATTAAATCAAGACCGATCTCACCGATATCAATGTCACGATTCTCTGTACTCACGCGGTTGCTCTGCTTTTGAGGGCAAGTTTTACAAAATACTCTCTTATGGACTGAGCCGGGATCTTGTGATTGCGACCTTGTTGATACTTTGCATACCAGGGAGTGTCTGGTTCATGCGTTAACGCCGAAAGCTGAAATGCCTGTAGTTTCCCATAAGTCTTCCAGACTTTATCAATAACAGCTCTCTCTTCAGGGCTTACAACATCGTTGGCAACGCCATCGTCATCATCTGCAAACCCCGTATCATCTCCCCATCGAATCATCTGTCCAACGGGATGCTTTCCCCACCGCTTCAGAGCGTCGTAAAGCCTGCGAATGACGGGGCCAAATTCCCAAGCCTCAAACTCGTCTTCTATGAGTGGCTGCTTATTGATGGCCATATTCCAGCCATGTGCCAGATAGACGAGTTTCTGCAACTGCATGTGAGTGATGTCCTGGCTTGCCGAACGAGCCAGTCGGATAAACTCGTTTGCTATGGCGAGCGACGAATATGCCATGTGCCGCTCCTTTCATCTCCGTAGTGACAGGCAGTCCGCATTGGAAACAATGCAGATGCACCTATGTTCCCATATCGTTCACGTTAGTTAAGATATAGGAGAACATTTATATCTCAAGGGTCATTAAATGCATAATTAGATTGAGAGGGATTCGCTGCACGCATGATCGACAAGCGGTATAGCAGAGCAGCAAGATTCTACCCCCGCCCCTCCCGCCGCCAGGCCAGCACCAGCATGCCCATGGCCAGTAGCAGCACCGGCAAGGCCGGCAGCAGCGGGGTCTGCGTCACGCCCGTGACGACATGGTCGCCATTGCCGCGCAGGCCCAGCCAGCCGGAACCGGCGGCGTCGCGGTCGGGGCGGACGCGGCGGATGATGGGCACGGACGACCCGTCCCCTTCCAGCCAATGGTACCCGCCGCCGGTTGCCTTCAGCGCCGGCTGCAACGGGTCGGGGGTAGAGCGGACATCGGCCAGTTCCGGCGGGTTCACGGCGCCGACGACGGCCACTGCCGACTTCTCCCCATCGCTCACCCGCCAGATGCCGGGTTCGGACGCGATCAGGGTGCCCACTGACTGACCCGTGCCGCTATCCCGCATCTCCACCTGCGTTGCCTGATCGGCGGGGGAGGTGACGGTGACGGGCCGCGTATCGGGT
>JAEMSB010000096.1 GCA_016463045.1 Niveispirillum sp. | reverse complement strand
GGGAGGAGGGGCCGAAGGCTTCGGCATGGATGCGGTGGTCGGCGATGGTCAGGGCGCGCAGACCGTCATACTGCGCCTGGGTGAAGGCGGGCGGGCCGCAGAGGTAGAAATCGTAATCGTTGAAGGACAGGTGTTCTTTCAACAGACCCGCATCGATGCGACCGGCGACGTCGTAATCGCGGCCCTGAATGGCATCGTCGGGATCGCTTAGCACCCGGATGACCCGGACCGCTCCCCGTGCCGCCATGACCAGTTCGGCCAGTTCGCGGTCGAAGGCCCGTTCGGCCCTGGTGCGGGCAGCCTGGAACAGGATGGTGGGGCGGATGGACCGGGTGCGTAGCCCCTCGTAAACGATGTGGCGCAGCATGGCCAGCATCGGCGTGATGCCCACCCCGGCGGCCAGCAGGACGGCGGGGCGCTTCTCGCCCGCGTCGATGGTGAAGGCGCCGGCGGGGGCGCGGGCCTCGATCCGGTCGCCACGGCGGACATGATCGTGCAGGTACTGGGAGACCAGCCCGTCGCGCTTCACACTGATCCGGTAATAGCCATCAGACGGCGCCACCGACAGGGTGTAGGTGCGGATCACGGGCTTGTCATGGCCGGGCAGGGTCAGGCGGATGGGCAAATGCTGTCCCGCCAGATGCGGCAGCAGGCCGGCACCGTCGGCGGGAGCGAGGTGGAAGGAACGGATGCTGGACGATTCCTCCACGATGCGGGCAACCGTGAAGGGCCGCCATTGGCTGGCAAGGTCGGCGGCGCGCAGCCGGTCAGCCGCCTGTTCCCAATCACCCGTCATCAGGGAATTGGGCGACCAGCCCTGTGGCTGGAAGGACCAGCGTAGGGGCAGGGCCGCCGCGCGATGCACCACGCGGCGAGCCCGGAAAGTCCAGAGCCGCTCCGCCCCCTGAAAGGCCGCCACTTCCGGCCCGTCCAGGATCAGGGCGGCATCGCCCGTCAGGTGCAGCATGTCGCCGGTGGCGAAATCGACAAAGACCAGCCCGGCCTTGCCGTTCAGCAGGATGTTGCCCAACGTGGAAAAGAACAGGTTGCCGGCGAAATCCGGGATGGTCAGGGCGCCATCATCGCCAACGCGCACAAAACCCGCCTTGCCGCCGCGATGGGAGACATCGACCTGACGGTGCCCCTCCCGATCGGCGTAGGAGGCGACGAAGAAAGTGTCCGCTGCCGTGATGATGGCGCGGGCGTCGTCGTCGATCTGATTGCTTTCCCGCACGTCACCCGTGAATGGGGATGCGGGATCGCGGGCCAGGGCGACGTCGCGCAGCTGGATATACTGGGGGCAATTGCCGAAGCTCTGATCCACCTCAAACCGCAGCAGGCCGGGATGCGCCGCGCGGATGACGCCGTTGACCCGGTTGCGGCGGCGGGTATGCAGTTCGATCCCCAGCAAGCCGATGGCATCCCCTGCACCCATGCCGGCACTGGCCGGGTCCTGCGGGCTCAGCGGCACCTGGATATCCAGCCGCGTGGCGGTGGGCGAGGTGATGAACCCCGCCCCACCGGCAAGCAGCGTGGCCCAGGCATCGCCGGCAGTATCCACCGACCCCGCCACGATGAAGGGGACCTGGGCATAGAAGTCGCGATGCTGCTGGGGCATGAAATCGCGGATCACCCGCTGCCCCACATCCTGCATTCGCGCGGCCACACCCAGCTTTTCCTGAAGCGCGGTTTCACCTTCATGCCAGACGGGCCGCTTGGCGCTCATCATCCCCTCCATCGCGTTGGGCTGTCGGGCTTCAGGCGAAGAGACCCACCTTGTTGCGGGCGAACGGCACGAAGCCGGGCAGCCCCTCAATCCGGGCCAGGAAGGCCTTCACATGGCGATAGGCGGTGAGGTCCACATTCCCCTCCGGCGCGCTGGACAGGTAGGAATAGAGCGCGACATCGGCGATGGTGGGACGCGTGCCGACCAGCCAGTCGCGGTCCTCCAGATGTGCCTCCAGCCGGGCCAGCAGCGTATGGGCGCGGCCCACCACTTCATCGGGGTTCAGCTTGGCGCCGAACAGCGTGATCAGCCGGGCCGCCGCCGGCCCGAAGGCCAGATCGCCCGTGGTGACGGACAGCCAGCGCTGAACCGCGGCGGCCCCTTCCGCATCGTCGGGCAGCCAGTTGCCGCCATGCTTCTTGGCCAGATAGATCAGAATGGCGACGCTGTCCGGGATCACGACCCCGTCATCCTCCAGCACCGGCACCTGACCGAACGGGTTGAGCGCCAGGAATTCCGGCCGCTTATGCGCGCCGGCCATCAGATCGACCTCCACCAGCTCGTGCGGCAGGGCCAGCAGCGACAGGAACAGGCGGGCGCGGTGGGCATTGCCCGACAGAGGATGGTGATAAAGCTTCATGGTTCTGGTCCCTGGTTTCGAGTAGCCGGCGGTCCCGGCCTTCCAGGGCAGAATGGGTCATGAAGGCGTTGACGATAATTCGTTGGTTGGGCAGTTCATTATTTCATTGGGTGGAATAATCTATCTGCAAGAAGGGCGGGACCTTTCGGACCCGCCCTTGAACTGTCAGCTTAGTTCGCCGGCCCCGGCGCCACATGCGCCTTAGTCCAACGTTCAACCTCGCCGTACCAGAAGACGCTGTTCTGCGGTTTCAGGACCCAATGGTTTTCGTCGGGGAAATAGACCAAACGGCTTTCCACGCCCCGGCGCTGCAACGTGTTGAACAGTTCGATGCCGTGGTTGATGGGTACGCGCAGATCCTGTTCGCCATGCAGGACCAAGGTTGGCGTCTTGAAGTTGCCGGCCTGCATATGCGGAGAATTGCGGGCGATGTTGGCCTGATCGTCCCAGAATTCCTTGAACCGCGCCTGACTGCCGCTGAAATCGGCGGCATACTGGGTATAGAGGTTATAGACGGCGGCGTGGATCACCAGGGTCTTGAACGGATGTTCCCGGCCCAGGATGAAGCTGGTCAGGTAGCCGCCATAAGACGCACCGGCGGCCAGCATACGGTCCTTGTCGATGAAGGGCTTGGCCGCCAGCCAGTCGGCGGCCTTCATCGTGTCCTGATACGGCACCTCACCCCATTCGGGATTGATGCTGTCAGTGAAGGCCTGACCGAAGCCGCTGGACCCGTGGAAATTATGCCAGGTGACGACATAGCCCCAGCCGGCAAACACCTGCGCGTTCCAGCGATAGCTGAAAGCATCGGTGATGGCATTGTGCGGGCCGCCATGGACCAGCATCATGGCCGGATACTTCTTCGACGGGTCGAAATTGGGCGGATAGACCACCCACATCTGAATGTCGGCGTTGTTCGCCCCCTTGTAGGTGACGCTTTCCACCTTGCCCATCTGGAACCCGGCCAGGGCCTGGGCATTGGCGGCGGAGATGTCGCGGACCTTGCCGGACTTCGCATCAATGGCGACCAGTTCGGCCGGCGCGCTGATCGACTGGCGCAAGGCCACCAACGACTTGCCGGCCACTTCCACATCGGTCACGTCGCCGGTGGAGCCATCGGTGATGCGGCGCGGCTTTTCCTTGCCCTTCGGATCATAGCGATAGACACGCTGCACCGAGGCGTCATCAACTGCGCCATAGAGGGCGGCACTGTCATCGGTCCAGGAAAAATCGCTGGCCGAACGGTCGAACCCGTCGGTGATGTTGCGCGTAGCACCCGTGGCCCGGTCGCGCACCATCAGCTTCGCATTCTCGCCATAGAAGCCGAAAATGGTGCGCTGATTATAGGCAAGCGATTTGCCGTCAGGGGAATAGACGGGGTTGCTGTCCGGCCCGGTCTTGTTGTCGGGCGTGATGTTGGTGGCCGCGCCGCCGGCCACGGCGATGGTGAACAGGTCGATATTGGGGCGGTTGCCCACCTTGTCGACATTGACCGGGAAAGCGATTTCCTTGCCGTCGGGCGAGATATCGAACGGCGCGCCGCCTTCGTTATACTGCACCGACACGCCGGAACCGAGCGTGATGGCGCGCGGGGCGGCACCATCAATATCGGTGGCATAGAGATGGTTCTCGCGGTCGTCCAGATAATGGTCGAAATAGGCGATGGGGGCCTTGTCCCAGACCTTGGCCGACATCTTCGTCTCTTCCCGGTCCTTCAGGCGCTTGGCCTGATCATCCCAGGTCGACAGGTCGGTCCAGACACGGGACATGAAGACCAGCCCCTTGCCATCGGCCAGCCATTTCGGCGTGCGGGCACCGGTGGGGACACTGGTCACCCGCTTCGCCTCACCCCCGCCAACCGGCAGGACATAAATCTGCGGGGCCTTGTCATCGTCACGCTTGGCGGTGAAGGCGATATATTTGCCATCCGGGCTCCACGCCGCGTCGGCTTCCGCCGCCGGATCAGTGGTCAACTGCCGGGCCGGGCCGCCATCGACGGGAAACAGCCAGAGGTCGGCGGCGCGCTTGTCCGTCTTCAGGTCGAACACGGAAACCGACACGACGGCCGACCTGCCATCGGGCGACAGGGCGGGTGAGGCCACCCGCTTCAGCCCCCACATGTCGGTGGCACTCATCACCTTTTTCTGCTGTGCCAGGGCCGGGGCGGCAAACGCCACCGACGCCGCCCCCAGCAGCAGACCCACACGCGCGAAAGACCCCAAACGCATTTCTTATCCTCCGTCCGACAGGATTTTGGGGCGAGAGGATGCCAGCGATGGGGGTAGCCCGATAGGGCTGTAACAAGCCTGTTACGAAGTGGTGACAATTGTGTCGGGGTATACAGCCGCTTGACGGGGTGACCAACCGCGGCACAGATAAGGGCCAAGAGATTGAAGGGGGCATGATGTCCATCGCGATTACCCTGACCGTCAATGGCGACAAGGTTAGCCGGGAAGTGGACCCGCGCCTGCTGCTGTCGCAGTTGCTGCGCGATGAGCTGGGGCTGACCGGCACCCATGTCGGGTGTGATACCAGCCAGTGCGGGGCCTGTACGGTGCATCTGGACGGTGCATCGGTGAAAAGCTGTGCCGTGCTGGCGGTGCAGGCCGATGGGTCGGATGTGCTGACCATCGAAGGGATTGCGGGGCCGGACGGGGCATTGCACCCGATGCAGGCGGCGTTTCGGGAGCATCATGGCTTGCAATGCGGCTTCTGCACGCCGGGCATGGTGATGGGGGCCATCGAGCTGGCCCGGACGGCGCCGGACCTGGAGGAGGCGACGATCCGCGAGGGGCTGGAAGGCAATCTTTGCCGCTGCACCGGTTACCAGAATATCGTGAAGGCCGTGCGCGCGGGCGCCCAGGCCATGCGGGAAGGGTGAGGCCATGTACGGGTTCGATTATCACCGTCCCGCCGCCCTGTCCGAGATTGTCGATCTACTGACCGCAGACGAAGACGCCAAGCTTCTGGCCGGCGGCCAGACCCTGATCCCGACGCTGAAACAGCGGCTGGCCATGCCGACATCCCTGGTGGACCTGTCGGCGGTGCCGGGGTTGCGGGAGATTGCGGCGGAGGGTGACGGGGTGCGCATCGGCGCCATGGCGACCCACGCCGCTGTGGCGGGCAGCGACGTGGTTCGCGCGTGCTGCCGGGGCTGGCCGATCTGGCGGCCCATATTGGCGATCCGCAGGTACGCAACCGGGGTACCATCGGCGGGTCCATCGCCAATGCCGACCCGGCGGCGGATTATCCGGCGGCGGTGGTCGCCCTGGATGCGACCATCCGCACCGACCGGCGGGACATAGCAGGTGGAGAATTCTTCACGGGCCTGTTCGAGACGGCGCTGCGGCCCGGTGAGGTCGTGACATCCGTGTTCTTTCCCGCCGCCTCCCATGCCCGCTATGCCAAGTTTCCCAATCCGGCCAGCCGTTATGCCATGGCGGGCGTGTTCGTCGCCAAGCAGGGGGATGTGGTGCGGGTCGCGGTGACGGGTGCCGGGCCTTCCGTCTTCCGCTGGCACGCGGCGGAGGCCGCGCTGGCGGCTCGGTTCAGCACAGATGCACTGGACGGGCTGGTGCTGGCTGCCGATGGCCTGAATGGGGATATGCATGCCGATGCGGAATACCGTGCCCATCTCGTTGGGGTTCTGGTACGGCGGATAGTGGGGTGATCGGGCCCCATCGACCGCCGTACCACGGGGTTCCTAAGGCCGTATGACGATTACGGCCCCACCTGCGCCCGCCAGGGGCACTGGCACGATATCCTCCGCAGTCACCTTCCGGCTGTCACGGGCGATCGCCGCCGGATTGCCGCCATCCCGGATGATGTCCGCCCGGTGGTTGCCCTTTCCAAGGAAGCTCAGCGGCAGGTCAACCGTCCGCCCCTGCTCGTTATTGATGATACCCAGGTACCAGACATCGCCGTTGCGCCGGGCCAGGGCGATATACTGTCCCACCTCACCCGCTACAAACCGCACCTCGTCCCACACGGTCGGAACCGTGCGGATGAAGTCCAGCCCTTCCTGGCCCTGATAGGCGTCGGGGCTGTCGGACACGCAGGCAAACGGGCTGTCATAGACCACATACAGCGCCAACCCATGCGCCCGCGTCGTCTGCACCATGGGCAGTTTGAAGCGGGACTCAAACGTCGCCGGCGTGGCATGGCGGAAGCCGCCGGGCGTGTAATCCATGGGACCCAGCAGCAGGCGCGTATAGGCCAGCATGACATTATGGGTGGGCGTGATACGGCTGGACCATTTGTTATATTCCGCCCCCAGCACCCCTTCCTGCGTCAGGTAATGCGGATATGTCCGGATCAGGCCCGTGGGGTGATAGGCGCCGTGCAGGTCCACCATCAGCTTGTTCCTGGCCGCGACGGTCAGCAGGCGGTGATAGAAATCCACCATCCATTGGTCGTCACGGTCCATGAAATCGACCTTGATGCCCTTGATGCCCATCTTGGCATAGTGGGCCAGCACCGCCTCCATCCTGGGTTCCAGCATTGCCCAGTGCATCCATAGCCAGAGGCCCACGCCCTTCTTGCGGCCATATTCGATCATGGCGGGCAGGTTCAGGCCGGGGGTGACTTTCATCAGGTCGGCACCGGGCCTCACGCTGCCCTCACCGCCGGAATTCAGGTACCAGCCATCATCGACCAGCATATATTCAAGGCCTTGGGCCGCCGCCTGATCGATGAAGGCGGTGACGGTGGCGTCATTGGCCTGGATGTCATTCTGCGCGCCCGGCGCCCGCCAGCCATTCCACCAATCCCACGACGCTTTGCCCGGCTTGATCCAGCTTGTGTCCTTGAACGCCGGATCGGGGTTCAAGGTCGTCATCAGGTTCGATTCGTTCAGCGCACCGGGATGCCGCGCCAGCATGATGATGCGCCAGGGGCTAAGGGCGCCATCCGCCGGGATGGGCCGCCGCACCGCGATCTTCGGTTCGTCCGGGCGGGGCGACAGCACGCTTTCCACGCCCAGGCTGCCATCGCCGGGCCGGGTCAGGTACAGGCCGGCATAGTCCTTCAGGTCCGCCTCCGCGATGGCGAAGGCCGGGCCATTGGCCGCTGTCTGGCAGACCAGCGGCGCGTCATACAGATGACTGGGCCGGATGCGGCCGGCAGGGACGGGGTCAAACTCCCCCTCATGCGCGGTGCGAAAATGCCCCAGGTTCAGACCCCAACAGTTGAAATCGCCGGCAAAGCTGAATCGGGTGCGTTCCTGCCGCAGCGCCATCTCCGTCAGGCCCGCCTGCGGTGGCAGGCGATAGCGCAGGGCCACCCCGTCATCATAGGCGCGGATGATCACATCCAGCTTCCGGCCCGGCGCGTCCTTCTCCGTCAGGCTGACTGTCACTTCGTTAAAATGGTCGCGCGCCGTGGAGACCTTGCCCGCCACAAGGCGATAGGTGCTGTCGCTGGTCCGTGTCGCGGTCCCGGTAACTGTCAGCCCGCCGACCAGCGGTTTGCGCTGCCCGTCCAGATCCAGCCCCAGAATAGAGGGCGACAGCACCGCCACATCACCATAGCGCACGGCATAGGTCAGCCGCTCCGCGCTGTCCTGATCGATGTGGACCGCCACCGTGCCATCGGGCGAGGACAGGTCGATGGGGGCCGCCGCCACCGGGGCCGTGGTCAGCAACAGGGGTAGTGCCAGGGCGCGCAATTGCTTCATCATGTCCTCCCGATTGCTTTCTTGTTTTGCCATCACACCAGTCCCCGCCCGGTGAGGCGCAGGGCCAGCATGGGTGTCGTGTTGGGCCGGTCGGGCAAGGTGATCTCCAGCCCCGCTGCCGTCTGCCGGAAGGGCAGGGGCGTGCCCTCACGGCCCAGCAGTTCCGCACGTTCAACCACCCCCTGGCCGTCCCCGGCCAAGCTGCCCACGATCAGGCGTCCATCGGCGGGCCAGGCCATGGCCAGGACGTAAAGCGCCCCCGCCTTGGTGGTGAAACGCAGGTCGGCGGCGGTGAAAGGCTCCTGTTTGGCTTCGTCCTTGGCGAACCGCGTCGGCCCCTCACCAAACCGGCGCCAAGGCCTTGTGCCGAAAATCGCCTCGCCATTGCTGGCGGTCCAGGCGGCCAACCCATCCAGGAAGCGGATTTCCAGATCGTCCAGGCTGCCATCGCCGCGCAGCGGCACCGACAGCAGCAGGTTGCCATTCTTGGAGACGATGTCCGTCAGGCTTTGCACCACCTGGGTGACAGATTTATAGCCGCCACGCTCGTAAAGCCCCCGGTCGTAATGCCATTGCCCGATGCAGGTGCAGGTTTGCCAGGGATCGGGGCGGATTTCATCGACGAAGCTGCGCTCGTGATCTTCAACAATGGCTTTGCGCTGACGTTCGTCGGCCAGGCGCTTGCCATTGACCACCACCTCCATCCGCCCGCCATGCCATTGCTGGGACAGGTTGTAATAGCGGGCTGTCACATCCAGGCCGACCTGACCGAAGGGCAGGCCGTAATTGTCGAAATAGACCAGATCGGGCCGGTATTTCTCGATCACATCCAGCGCGCGCAGGTACCAGGATTTCACGAAGGCCGGATTGCCCGGCGGCGGGGTTTCCAGCCATTGGCCGGTATGGGCATCATGCCAGTCATCCATGGCCTTGGTGGAAGCGATGCCCCCCGGCGGCACCAGCATCGGCCCGCCATATAGCTCCTGCGGGTCCAGCCCCTCCCACCAAGTCCCCTTGCCATCGGCGCGGGTCAGGCGGTGGGCGTCATAGCGGATGCCGGCCCGTGGCCCCTCCGGATCATAGCCATAGGCCGTCTGGAACCAGTGCCAAGCATGGGCACCATGGTTGGAAATGCCGAAGCGCAGGCCGGCCTGCCGTGCCAGCTTCTCCCAGATGCCGACAATATCACGCTTCGGCCCCACCCGCGTGGAATTCCAGGGGTGCCAGCGGCTGTCGAAATTATCGAAATTATCGTGATGCTGGGCCATGGCCACGACATAGCGGGCGCCCGCCCTCTGATACCGGCCCATCAGGTCGCGCGGGTCCCATCTTTCCGCCTTCCACCGCCCGATGATCTCCATGAAGCCCGTATCTGACGGATGCCCATAGGCCTTCAGATGGTGGTCGTACATGCGGTGGCCCTGCATATACATAAAGCGGCCATACCAGTCGCCCGCCTCTGGCACGCATTGCGGGCCCCAATGCGCCCACAGGCCCAGCTTGGCATCACGGAACCAGTCGGGCGTGCGGTATCCTGCGGCCAGACTGTCCCAGTTGGGTTGGAACAGCGTTTGCGCTGCCGAAGGGGCTGGCATGGCCGTCAGGCCCGCTGCCGGCAATACCCCCAGGAGCTGGCGTCGTGTCAACTGCATCGCGTCGTTTCCTCACCGGCCTGTCCGGTTTTATGCCTGCCTGGCATACCCAAACGTATTTATCCGATAAATCATCTATACACCCTTGCGCGCGTCCGTTGATAGCGCTATCATTGAATTAATAAAACAAACATCCGAATTCATGGCGGATGTGTCTGCGGGGGAAATCAGGCTCGGAAGGCGGCGACCAATAAGGCCGCGCTGATGCCTGCTGGGAAGGCGTCCAATGAAGCTGCGCACCATCCTCATGGCCGGCATTGCCGGCGGCCTGTCGGCAACCATGTTCTTTGCCACCGGTATCATTGCCGGTTCGGTGCCGCCCGGCTCCGATGGCAAGGCCGGTATTGCCGATCCCGCGCGCTGGCCGATGGTGAAGGCGCCGAAGCTGGCCGATGCCGCGACGGAGGCGAAGATCACCGCTCTGCTGTCGCGGATGAGTGTGGAGGAAAAGGTGGGTCAGATGATCCAGGCCGATCTTCCCTCCATCAAGCCATCGGATTTGCGTGACTATCCGCTGGGCTCCGTCCTGGCCGGGGGCGACAGCGCGCCGTTCAATGCGCCGGACCGGTCGGGCATCGGCCCCTGGGTCGATGCGGCCCGCGCGCTGCGGGCCGTTGCCCTGGAACAGCGTCCGGGTCATGAGCCGATTCCTCTGATTTTCGGCATTGATGCCGTCCACGGGAACAGCAATGTCGTAGGCGCCACGCTGTTCCCGCACAATATCGGCCTGGGGGCGGCCAACGATCCCGACCTGATCCGCCGTATCGGCGCCGCGACGGCCCTCGAAACGGCGGCATCCGGCATCGACTGGGCCTTCGCCCCCACCCTGGCTGTCCCGCAGGATGACCGCTGGGGCCGCACCTATGAAGGTTATTCCGAAGACCCGGACCTTGTGCGCCGCTATGCCGGCGCGATGGTGGAGGGCCTGCAGGGTGCCTATTCGCCGGCGGGCTCTGACAGCGCTGTCCAGAATGGGCGGGTGGCCGCATCGGCCAAGCACTTCCTGGGCGATGGCGGCACCAGCAACGGCATCGACCAGGGGGACACTGCGGTTGGTGAGGATGATCTGATCCGTATCCACGCCGCAGGATATCCGCCCGCGCT
>JAEMSB010000567.1 GCA_016463045.1 Niveispirillum sp. | reverse complement strand
CTATGGCGGGGCGGGCGGCACGCTGGGTCCCGCCATGATCTTCGGCTGGCGCGCGGGCCGAGCGGCGGCCCGGTGCAATGAACGATAAGGGGAAGGACACCATGACCAACGGATATCCTAACCTGTTCCGCCCCCTGACCATCGGGTCCATGAAGGTGCGCAACCGGGTGATGCTGCCGCCCCATGCCAGCGCGGTTGGCAACCTCTGGGGGACCGAAGCAGAGGCCGCGCGCAACATCGCCTACTGGTCGTCACGCGCGCGGGCCGGGGCCGGTTGGATCGACGGGATCACGGGCTTTGTTGAAAACCGGATGCCGCCGGGATTTGAACCCACGGGCGTGGGCGCGATGAAGCACGGCGTCTTCCGCCTGCCGCATTATCTGGACCGGGCCGGTGCCTATGCGGCGGCGGTGAAGGCGGAAGGGGCGGTGGCGACCACGCAACTGGTGATCCAGGGCGGCATGCCGCACGCACCCAGCGCGCGCCTGTCCGGCCCCCTGATCCATCAGGTGCCCCACGCCCTGGACCGCGATGAAATCCGCTGGTTCGTATCGGAATACCGCTTCTCGGCCCAGCAGGCGCAGAAGGCGGGGCTGGACGGGGTGGAGATCCATGCCAACCATGATGATCTGATGGAGTGGTTCCTGTCGCCCCTGACAAACCGGCGCGAGGATGAATATGGCGGGTCGTTTGCCAACCGCCTGCGCTTCATCACTGAAATCCTGACCGAAATCCGCGACGCTACGGGACCGGGCTTCACCGTCGGCATCCGCATGAACATGGCAGAGGGTGAGCCGGGCGGCTACGATCTGCTGGGCGGGGCGGCCATCGCGGGGCGGCTGGCCGATGCCAAACTGGTGGACTATGTGCATCTGGTGATGGGCAGCCCGTGGGGCGATCCCTCCTATATCCAGCCGCACCATTATCCCGCCGGCGGTTGGGCCGAACAGGCGGCCCTTTATCGTCGCTCGCTGTCCATCCCCATTGTCTATACGGGCCGCATTACGGGGCCGGACGTGGCGGAACGGGCGCTGGCCGAGGGGCATGCCGATGTGGTGGGCATGGCGCGGGCGCATTTCGCCGATGGCGACCTGCTGGCCAAGGCCCGCGAAGGCCGTGCCGCCGATATCAGGCCCTGCATCGGCTGCAACGAATGTATCAGCCGGCGCTATGTGGAGAACCTGCCCTTTGCCTGCGCCGTCAATCCCGATGCGGGGCGGGAAGTGGAGGGGCCATTGCCCCGCGTGGCGGCAAGAAAGCGCTTGCTGGTGGTGGGCGGCGGCCCGGCGGGTCTGGAACTGGCGGTACGCGCCGCCGAACGAGGGCATAAGGTGAGCTTGTGGGAGGCCGCCGACCGGCTGGGCGGACAGGTGCGGCTGGCCGCCTTGCTGCCGACACAGGAAGGGTTCACGGCCTGGATTGACCATCTGTCACGCCGCCTGGATCAATTGAACGTGCATGTCCATCGCGGACGCCGGGCCAATGCGGAGACGGTGCTGGCGGAAGGCATGGACATGGTGGCGGTCGCCACCGGTGCCGTGGCCCGCCGGCCCGATATCAAGGGCCTGGACCTGCCCTTCGTGCATGAGATGCGCGATGTCCTGACCGACCGGGCCGCGCTGGGCCGGCGGGTGCATATCATCGTGCAGGATGATCATTCCACCCCCCTGGCCCTGGCCGACCTGCTGGCGCAGCGCGGGCATGTGGTGACAATGCTGTATCAGACGCCGGGGCCGGCACCCCTGGTCGGGCGCTATACGCTGGGCGCGTTCCTGGCCCGGCTGTCGCGGGGCGGGGTGACCTTCCGCCATCAGGTGCAGGCCATGGCCATCGAGCCAGGCCGCATCCGCCTGCGCAATGTCTTTTCCTTCAAGGAGGAGATGGCCGACGGGGTGGACAGCGTGGTTCTGGCTTGCGGGTCGGTGGCCGATGCCGGGCTTTATGATGCGCTGAAGGGGCGGCAGGCCAACCTGCATCTGCTGGGTGACGCCTTTGCCCCCCGCCGCATCGTGTTCGCCACCCAGCAGGCCTACGCACTGGCAGCTACGCTGTAGAGCGGGTTGGCGGCGGAGTTGGCGGGGCGTATAAGCGGGGCCGTTAACCCCGGATCGCACAGACATGACCGCCATCGCCGTTGCCGCCCTTTACCGTTTCCACCCGCTGCCGGGGTTTCAGGACCTGCGCCAGCCGCTGTTCGACATGATGGCGGCAGAGGGCGTGTGCGGGACGCTGCTGCTGGCGGCGGAGGGGATCAATGGCACCATCGCCGGGCCGGCGGACGCCATGCCGGGTGTGGTGGCGAAGATCGGGCAGATCACGGGGCTGGACGGTATCACGCCCCGCTGGTCCACCACCGACACGCCCCCCTTTGGCCGCCTGAAAGTGCGGCTGAAGAAGGAGATCGTGACCATGGGCGTGCCCGGCATCGACCCGCTGCGGGCCGTCGGCACCTATGTGGAGCCGGAGGATTGGAACGCCCTGATCAGCGATCCCGAAACGCTCGTCATCGACACCCGCAACAGTTTTGAGGTGGGATACGGCACCTTCAAAGGCGCCGTCGATCCCGGCACTGCCACTTTCGGCCAGTTCCCCGATTATGTCCGCCGCACCCTGGACCCGGCCAAACACCGCAAGGTCGCCATGTTCTGCACCGGCGGTATCCGCTGTGAAAAGGCGACGGCCTATATGCTGGAACAGGGGTTCGGGGAGGTTTACCACCTGAAGGGCGGCATCCTGAACTATCTGGAACGCATCGTCCCTGATGACAGCCTGTGGGAAGGCGGCTGCTTCGTCTTCGACGAACGGGTGGCCTTGGGCCACGGCCTGGAACCGGTCCCCGGCATCGTGCGGGATGACAAGGTGGGGTGAAACCCACCGGCGGGGAAACCGCCGGTGGCCACCATTTTTCGTAGAGCTGTTTTCGGCTGATCGAAAACAGCTCCGGCGGCGATCGCCGCCGCGCGGCACGT
>JAEMSB010000566.1 GCA_016463045.1 Niveispirillum sp. | reverse complement strand
GCCGAACAGGCTGGCCATGCCGCTTTCCCGCTGCTGCGCCTCTGCCTGGGCATAGCGGACCACGGTTTCCAGGCCCGCGAAAAGCTGCTGTCGGTTGCGGTTCAAACTGTCGAAGGCCCCGGCGCAGACCAGTTTTTCCAGCATGCGCTTGTTCAGCGCCGAACTGTCCACGCGCCGCGCGAAATCGAAAATGTCCTTGAAGGGACCGTTGGCGGCGCGTTCGCGCACCACCATTTCCATGGCCTGCTGCCCCACGCCCTTCACGGCGGCCAGGGCATAGCGCACGGCCCGGCTGCCATCGGCCAGCTTTTCCACACGAAAGCGCGGCTCCGACGCGTTGACATCAGGCGGCAGCAGCCGGATGCCCAAACGCACCAGTTCCTGGCGGAACTGGTTCAGTTTGTCGGTATTGCCCATATCATAGGTCATGGTGGCCGCCATGAACTCGACCGGGTAATTAGCCTTCATGAAGGCCGTCTGATAGGCGACCAGGGCATAGGCGGCGGCGTGAGACTTGTTGAAGCCGTAGCCCGCGAACTTGTTCACCTGATCGAAGATCAGGCCCGACTGTTCCTCCGGCACGGCAAGCTTTTCCGCCGAACCGGCAATGAACTTGGCCCGTTCCTTCTCCATCTCCTCCTTGATCTTCTTACCCATGGCACGGCGCAGAAGATCAGCGCCGCCCAGTGAGTAACCGGCCAGGACCTGGGCGATCTGCATCACCTGTTCCTGATAGACCATGATGCCGAAGGTTTCCTCCAGAATGGGCTGGAGGGCCGGGTGCATGTAATCCGGTGCTTCCTGCTTGAACTTCACCTTGATGTATTTGGGGATATTGTCCATCGGGCCGGGACGATAAAGCGACACCAGCGCGATAATGTCCTCGATCCGGTTGGGCTTCATGCGGCGCAGAACGTCGCGCATGCCCGAACTTTCAAGCTGGAAGATACCCGCACTCTCCGCCCGGCCAAGGATCGAATAGGATTTCTGATCCTCCATATCCAGGTCCAGCAGGTCCAGTTCCGGCCCCAGATCGCGGACATGGTCCACAGCGGTCTTCAACACTGTCAGCGTCTTCAGACCCAGAAAGTCGAACTTCACCAGACCGGCCAGTTCCACATATTTCATGTTGAACTGGGTGACCGGCATGTCGGAACGCGGATCGCGGTACATGGGCACCAACTGATCCAGCGGCCGGTCACCGATCACCACGCCTGCGGCGTGGGTGGAGGCGTGGCGATAAAGCCCCTCAAGACGCAACGCAATGGTCAGCAGACGATCCACCGTCTCATCCCCGCGCTTCATCTCCTGCAATTGCGGCTCGCCATCCAGCGCCTGCTGCAAGGTGACAGGATTGGCGGGGTTGTTGGGGATCAGTTTGCAGATACGGTCCACCTGACCATAGGGCATCTGCAAGGTGCGGCCCACGTCGCGCACCACGGCGCGGGCCTGCAACTTACCAAAGGTGATGATCTGCCCGACCTTGTCGTACCCGTATTTCTGCTGCACATACTTGATCACCTCTTCACGGCGATCCTGGCAAAAATCGATATCGAAGTCGGGCATCGACACGCGTTCCGGGTTCAGAAAGCGCTCGAACAGCAGGCCGTAGCGGATGGGATCAAGATCAGTGATCAGCAGCGACCAGGCAACAAGGCTGCCGGCACCCGAGCCACGGCCCGGCCCCACGGGAATGCCATTATCCTTGGCCCACTTGATAAAGTCCGACACGATAAGAAAGTAGCCGGGGAACTTCATCTTGATGATGGTTTCCAGCTCAAAATCCAGGCGCGCCCTGTACTCCTTCTCGATCTTTTCCTTTTCGTCGGTCGCCATGCCGCTGGTGAAGACATACTTGTTCAGGCGGTAGGTCAGGCCATCATGGGCCTGGGCGCGCAGTTCGTCCGGCTCCTCCCGCCCATTGGCGCTGGCGAAGGGCGGCAGGATCGGGTTCACCTTGCGCGGCATGTAGGCGCAGCGCCGGGCTATGACGACCGTGTTGTCCACCGCTTCCGGAATGTCGGCGAACAGCTCCCGCATCTCCTGCGGCGACTTGAAATAATGATGGGGGGAGACGCGGCGGCGCTCCTCCTGCATCACATAGGCGCCGTCCGCGATGCAGAGCAGGACGTCGTGCGCCTCATACATGGACGCGTCGGCGAAATAGGCATCGTTGGTGGCAACCAGCGGGATGTCATGCGCGTAAGCCAGATCGATCAGATCGGCCTCCACCTTATCCTCCGCCTGTGCCAGCGGCCCCTCCACATGGCGCATCAGCTCAATATAGAGCCGGTCCGGGAACAGGGCCTTCAGCCGTTCCAGCAGGTCCAGCGCGTGCGGCTTCTGCCCGTCCAGCAACAAACGGTTCAAGCCGCCGCCCACGCCGCCGGTCAGACAGATCAGGCCATCGGTCAGCCCCTCCATCTTCTCCAGAGAGACTTGCGGCAGCAGACCTGTTTCCGTCTCCATGAAGGCGACGGAAACCATCCGCATCAGGTTGCGGTAGCCCTGCTCGCTCTGCACCAGCAGGACCAGCTGATCGGCACCGGGGCCCAGAACACGCCCCCCCACCTTCTTCTGCGGCCCGAACGGTGTAACCCACATCTGGCAGCCGATGATCGGCTGTATCCCATCGTCCGAAGCCGCCATGGCAAATTCCAGACAGCCGAACAGATTGCCGGTATCGGTGACCGCCACCGCCGGATAGCCATGCTTCTTGCACAGCTTTACCAGTTCCTTGGTCTTGATCGCCCCTTCGGCCAGCGAATAGGCGGAATGGACACGCAGATGGATGAAACCGGGATCGGCGGACATGGGGCGGCAGGCTTCCGGCGGCGGGAGAGGTGCCCGACCTTAGCGCGGATGGGTCGCGGATGGCGAGCCTGTCGGCGTTCATTACCTGTGATGTAATCGACAGGCCCTGTACCGCATGGGAAAAAGGGCGGTGTCACGACCGCACAGGTGCCCCATGTCC
>JAEMSB010000565.1 GCA_016463045.1 Niveispirillum sp. | reverse complement strand
GGCGATACCGATGTCCTGTCGCTGGATGAGGATGGGCTGGCGCGCTTGCGCGGTGACCGGGTGTCCTATATCGCGCAGTCGGCGGCGGCATCGTTCAACCCGTCGCGGCGCATCATGGATCAGGTGGTGGAACCCGCCCTGATCCATGGGCGGATGGACCGCAAAGCGGCGGAGACGAAGGCGGTGGCCCTGTTCCGGTCGCTGGCCCTGCCAAACCCGGACAGCATCGGTGAACGGTATCCGCATCAGCTGTCGGGTGGGCAGCTGCAGCGCCTGATGGCGGCCATGGCCCTTATCACGGGGCCGGAGCTGGTCATTCTGGACGAGCCGACCACGGCCCTGGACGTCACTACCCAGATCGAGGTGCTGCGCGCTTTCAAGCAGGCGGTGCGCGAGCATGGGGCGACTGCCGTCTATGTCTCCCACGATCTGGCGGTGGTGGCACAGATGGCCGACGCCATCGTCGTGCTGAACAAGGGCCGCATCCGGGAGAATGGCCGTGCGGTGCAGGTGCTGCAACAGCCCGAAGATGAGTACACACGTACCCTGATGGCGGCGGCGCGCCCGGAACGGGCGGCGGTGGACGCGCCGAAGGTGACAGCAGCCCCGTTGCTGGAAATCAAGGGCATGTGCGCCAGCTATGGCACCACGCCCATCCTGCGCGATATCAACCTGACCATCGCGCGGGGCGCCACGCTGGGCGTGATCGGGGAGAGCGGGTCGGGAAAGTCGACGCTGGCCCGGGTGATTGCCGGCATGCTGCCGCCCTCCACCGGTTCCATCAATTTCGACGGCGCCCGCCTGCCGCCTTCACTGTCCATGCGTGACAAGGAACAGTTCCGGCGCATCCAGCTGGTGTTCCAAAACGCCGACACGGCCCTGAACCCCGCCCATTGCGTGGGGGAGATCATTGGGCGGCCGCTTGCCTTCTATCATGGGCTGAAAGGGCCGGCGGCGGCGAAGCGCGTGGCGGAACTGCTGGACCTGATCAAGCTGCCCGCGTCCCTGGCCGACCGGCCCTGTGGCGGCCTGTCGGGCGGGCAGAAGCAGCGCATCAACCTGGCCCGCGCGCTGGCCGCCAAACCCGACCTGATCATGTGCGACGAGGTGACATCGGCGCTGGATACGGTGGTGGGGGCGGCCATCCTGGACCTGCTGGCCGAACTGAAGCGGGAACTGGGTCTGGCGTATCTGTTCATCAGCCATGATATCGGCACCGTCCGCGCCATCGCCGACGATATCATGGTGCTGTATGCCGGCACGCAGGTAGAGACGGGCCGGCGGCAGGGATATGACGGGGTGGCGCGCCATCCCTATACCGACCTGCTGATCGGGTCGGTGCCGGAATTGCGGCCCGGCTGGCTGGAGGAACAGGGCACGCGCCCGGCCCCGCCCGCCATCGGCCAACCCAAGGAAGGGGCCGATCTGTGCCGGTTCCTGCCCCGCTGTTCCTGGCGTGTCTGCGGTACCTGTGAAGAGTTCACCCCGCCCCGGCAGGTGACGCCGGGCGGCAATATCATCCTTTGCCATCGTCCAGAGGGCGCATCGGAGAGAGCATCGTGAGCCAAGGGCGTTTCGTACGACTGGCCGAAAGGGACCGGCCCGCCATCCACATCACCATCGACGGCACCCGCGTGCGGGCCCTGGAAGGCGATACGCTGATGGTCGCCATGCTGGCGGCGGGCGGAGCCTTGCGCCAATCGGAATTTACCGATGGTAACCGGGCGGGGTTCTGCCTGATGGGGGCGTGCCAGGATTGCTGGGTCTGGACCGAAAGCGGTCACCGGCTGCGCGCCTGTTCCACCGTTGCCGAGGATGGCATGTCCGTAACCACCAGCCAGCCGGGGGCATCATGGCCGAACCACGGGTGATTATCGTCGGCGCCGGTCCCGCCGGTGTGCGGGCCGCCGAAACCGTCGCCGCCGCCGGCCTGACCCCCATCGTCATTGATGAGGGGCGGCGTGCGGGCGGCCAGATTTATCGCCGGCAGCCCGACAATTTCCGCCGGCCCTATGGTGACCTATATGGAACCGAGGCGGACCGCGCCAAGGCAGTGCATGACGGGTTCGATGCCCTGGGCGACCGCATCGATTACCGGGCCGAGACCCTGGTCTGGAACATTGCCGACGGCCATGTCTGGACCGCCAGCGGCAAGACGCAGGAGGCTCTGCCCTATGACGCCCTGATCCTGTGCACCGGGGCTACCGACCGGTTGATGCCTATGGCGGGATGGGACCTGCCCGGCACCTACAGCCTGGGCGGATCGCAAGTGGCGCTGAAGGCGCAGGCCGTGTCCATCGGGTCGCAGGTCGTGTTCCTGGGCACCGGGCCGCTGCTGTATCTGGTGGCATCGCAATATATCAAGGCGGGGGCAAAGGTGGCGGCGGTGCTGGATACCTCCAGCTTCACCGCGCGCATCACCGCCCTGCCCGACCTTCTGGCCCTGCCATCCGTCCTGTGGAATGGCATCGCCCTGACCCGCGCCATCAAGGCGGCGGGGGTGCCGCTGCTGACCGGGATCACACCGGTTGCCATACAGGGTGATGCCAAAACGGGTGTTACCGGCGTGACGGTACGCATGGGCAATGGGGAAGAACGGCATTTCGCGGCGGACGCGGTGGCCATGGGGTATCACCTGCGGCCCGAAACGCAGCTGGCCGATCTGGCGCGCTGTACCTTTGCCTTTGATGAGCTGACGCGCCAGTACCTGCCGGTGCGGGATGAGGATGGAAGGGCCGATGCGCCGACACCGCTTTATCTGGCCGGTGACGGGGCCAAGGTGCTGGGTGCGCGATCGGCGGAGGCGTCGGGCCGGCTGGCGGCCCTGGCGGCGCTGTCCGATCTGGGACTGCCGGTCGACAAGGGGGCCATGATCATGCTGCGGCGGGAGGTCGGGCGCTATGGCCGCTTCGCGCGCGGTCTGGCCAGGGCTTTCCCCTGGCCGCACGCCCAAGCGGCGGCACTTGCCGATGATACAATCCTCTGCCGCTG
>JAEMSB010000564.1 GCA_016463045.1 Niveispirillum sp. | reverse complement strand
GGCCAAACCATCGGTGCCCGACACGACCGTCGGCTGGATCGACGGTACAGCCCCTTCCCGCCACCTGGGCCAGACCTGGGGCGTTCCCTGGCCACAGGGGCTGTACAAGCCGGCACAGCGTTTTCACCTGACCGATGGGTCGGGGGCGGCGGTGCCAGTGCAATCCTGGCCGCTGGCCACCTGGCCCGACGGATCGCTGAAATGGTCGGCGCACAGCATCGGCGCGGGGGCCGGTTCCAGCAGCCTGACCCTGTCCGTTGGCAAGGCCACGGAACCGGCGCAACCCGTGAAGGTCAGCGAAGGGGCGGACGCCATCACCGTCAGCACCGGCCCCCGGCAATGGCGCATTCCCCTGCGTGGCGATCGCCTGATCGACATCGCCACTGTTGATGGCCGCACGGTTCTGCGCGACCTGCGCCTTGTCTGCTTGTCACAGGATCAGCCCGACCTGACAGAGGCGGAAACCGTCAGCCAGCGCCGCTCCATCGGCACCGTCACCGCCGTGACCGTGGAACAACGGGGACCGGTGCGGGCCGTGGTGAAGCTTGAAGGGGCGCATCGCGACGGGCAGCGTTCCTGGCTACCCTTCACCATCCGGCTTTACTTCCATGCTGGTGCTGAATCCGTGCGCATCCTGCATTCCTTCATCTTTGACGGGGATGAGAACAAGGATTTCATCCGGGGCCTGGGCGTTACCGCGTCGGTCCCGATGTCCGATGCCCCGCACGACCGGCATGTGCGTTTCACGGGCGAAGATGACGGGCTGTGGGCAGAAGCCATCCGCCCCCTGACGGGCCTGCGCCGCGATCCAGGCAAGGACTACCGTCAGGCACAGATTGATGGCCGCGCCATCCCGGCTTTGTCCGGCATGGCGGAAACGGTGTCAAAGCGTCTGGACCTGATCCCGACCTGGGGTGATTTCACCCTGTCGCAGGCCAATGCCGACGGTTTCGCCATCCGTAAACGCACCAAGCCCGGCCATGGCTGGATCGACGCACAAGCGGGCCGCCGCGCCGGGGGTCTGGCCTATATCGGCGGTGCGGCGGGTGGTGCCGCCCTGGCCATGGCCGATTTCTGGAAACGCCATCCTGTGCGCCTGGATGTGCGCAACGCGGCCACGGACATGGCAGAACTGACCGCCTGGCTCTGGTCACCCGACGCGCCGGCCATGGATTTGCGCTTCTATCATGACGGGCTGGGTATCAAGACCCACCCCCAGGAACGCGAAGCCCTGGAAATCACGTACGAGGATTATGAGGAAGGCTGGGGCCGGCCCTACGGCATCGCCCGGACCACCGAACTGCATCTCTGGTCCCTGCCGGCGACGCCGGCCCGCGATTGGTTCACGCAAACCGCCAGCATCCTGGCCGCCCCGCCACGCCTGATGGTGCCGCCGGCCCGCCTGCGGTCCGTGCCCATCTTCGGCGACTGGGATCTGGTCAGCCGCAGCAGCCCCGCCCGCACCCGGATTGAGGATCAGGCCGATTTCCTGCTGAACCTTTACCGCGATCAGGTGGAACAGCGGCGCTGGTACGGGTTCTGGAACTATGGCGATGTCATGCATTCCTATGACAGCGACCGTCATGAATGGCGCTATGACATTGGCGGCTATGCCTGGGCCAATTCCGAACTCTCGCCCGATCTCTGGCTCTGGTACAGCTTCCTGCGCACGGGTCGCGCCGATGTGTTCCGTCTGGCGGAGGCGATGACCCGGCACACGGGCGAGGTCGATGTCTGCCATATCGGCCCCTACAAGGGATTTGGCACTCGCCACGGGGTGCAGCATTGGGCCGACAGTTCCAAACAGCCCCGCGTCTCCAACGCCGCCTATCGCCGCATCTATTACTACCTCACCGCCGATGAACGGGTGGGTGACCTGATGCGCGATCTGGTGGACAGCGACAGGACGCTGGCCAATGTCGATATCAGCCGCAAACTGCCCGACCCCGCCCCGCCCGGCGTGATCGAGGCAGGATTTGGCACAACCTGGTCCTCCTTGGCCGCCGCTTGGCTGACGGAATGGGAACGCACAGGCGATAAGCGCTGGCGCGACCGCATCACCAACGGCATGCGCACCATCGCCGCCCTGAAATATCGCTGGATGGCGGGCGGCGCCCCCTATGACCCGAACACCGGTAAATTCTCCGGCCCCGGCGACAAGATCGGTGTTTCTCACCTGTCGGCGGTGTTTGGCGCGGTGGAGGTGCATGCCGAGCTGTTGGCCCTGCTGGATGTGCCGGAATACCGCGCCGCCTGGCTGGAATATTGCACCTTCTACAACGCCCCAACGGCAGAGTTCCGGGCGAAGTTCGGTCAGGACGTGAAGGGACGCGGCCTGCGTCTGGCCCATTCCCGCCTGACCGCCTATGCCGCCTATCACCTGAAGGACCCAGACCTGGCCGTGCGCGCCTGGGCAGAGTTCGCCGACAAGGGTGAGCAGATTGCCCGCACCCGCACCCATATCACCGGCAACGCCGTCCTGAACCCGGTGGATGAGGTGGCGGGCATGTCCACCAACGGCGTCTCGCAATGGGGTCTGGCCGCCTATCAGAACCTGGCCCTGATCGGGGATGCATTGCCGGCGGAATGATCAGCAGTTAAGCGCCCAAAAATCATGCGGCACTGCACCATAAATGGGCGCCACTTTATGACAGGTTGAGGGAAACAGCGCTTCGCATCTGCGGCACGAAACTTGCGTTAACCATCTGGCGGGGACCAATGGCGGTTCCCCTTCATAGGGCCGGTCCGCCGGTCCCGCCGGACAATGGCGTCTGAACATCTGGGTTGCCCCCGGATCGTTTAGGCGCCTTTTTTATTTTGGAGCCTCAGATGACGCTGCAGAAAAATGCGCGCACCCTGTCCCTGATCCTGACCCTTCCCCTGCTGGCCCAGCCGGTGCTGGCCGGCGATGCCGCCAGCCTGTTGAAGGATGGCAAGTTCATCCTGGATTTCCGTTATCGGCTGGAAGATGTCGATCAGGCGGGTCTGGCGCAGGA
>JAEMSB010000563.1 GCA_016463045.1 Niveispirillum sp. | reverse complement strand
GATGTTCACTTCATAGCGGTGACGGTGACGCTCAACGATATCCTCGCTGCCATAGATATCGGCAACGCGGGTGCCAGCCAGCAGGTGGCAGTTATAGGAGCCCAGGCGCATGGTGCCGCCTAGATCGCCGCCTTCCTGACGCTGAACCAGCTGATTGCCCTGGGTCCATTCCGTCATCAGACCGACAACGGCGGGGTCGGGTTTGCCGAATTCGGTGGAGCCGGCATATTTCAGCCCGGCCAAGTGACGCGCGCTTTCGATCACCGCCATCTGCATGCCGAAGCAGATGCCGAAATAGGGGATCTTGTGCTCGCGCGCGAACTGCACCGCGCGGATTTTGCCCTCGGTCCCGCGCTCACCAAAGCCGCCGGGCACCAGGATGCCATGCACATGCTCCAACTGTTCCAGGGCCTCGCCGCTTTCGAAAATCTCGGCGTCGATCCAGTCCAGCTTGACCTTCACATTGTTGGCGATACCGCCATGAGTCAGCGCCTCGCCCAGCGACTTATAGGCGTCCAGAAGGCTGGTATATTTGCCGACCACCGCGATGGTGACGGTGCCTTCGGGGTTGCGCACGCGGCGCACGATCTCTTCCCAGCGCGACAGGTCGGGGGCGCCGTCGGCAGCCATCCCAAAGTACTTCAGCACTTCGGTGTCGAAGCCCTGCTCGTGATAGGAGATCGGCACCTGATAGATGGTGTCGACATCCAGGGCGGCGATCACGCATTCCTTCTTGATGTTGCAGAACTGCGCGATCTTGCGGCGCTCATTCTCCGGAATGTCGCGGTCGGCGCGGCACAGCAGCATCTGCGGCTGGATACCGACCGACAGCAGTTCCTTCACCGAATGCTGGGTCGGCTTGGTCTTCAGCTCACCGGCGGCGGGGATATAGGGGACCAGGGTGACGTGGCAGAACAGCACGTTCTCCGACCCGCGATCATTGCCGAACTGGCGGATGGCCTCCAGGAACGGCAGCGATTCGATGTCGCCGACGGTGCCACCCACCTCGCACAGCACGAAATCCTCGCCATCCAGATCGGCGGCGATGAAATCCTTGATGGCATCGGTGATGTGCGGGATGACCTGGACCGTCGCGCCCAGATAGTCGCCCCGACGTTCCTTGGCCAGCACGTTGGAATAGATGCGACCCGTCGTGATGTTATCCGACTTGGTGGCATGCACGCCCGTAAAGCGCTCGTAATGGCCCAGATCCAGATCGGTTTCGGCGCCGTCATCGGTGACGAACACCTCACCATGCTGATACGGGCTCATCGTGCCGGGATCGACATTGAGATAGGGGTCCAGCTTGCGCAGGCGGACCTTGTAGCCGCGTGCCTGCAACAGCGCGCCAAGGGCGGCAGATGCCAAACCCTTGCCCAGCGACGAAACCACACCACCGGTGATGAAGATGAAGCGCGTCATGGAACCCTAACCTTCGCCAAGCATGCCAACAGGTTGGGTCCTTCCGGCCCAATCCTTGTCGAGATTTCACATCGGGGCACGGATGCCCATTCCACCATATTCACGCCCTAACGGAAAGAGGCGGCATGTCTGCCGCCTCTCGCCATATTACGGGCCTGTCGCCGAAGGGCCTTACTGGCCGACGGGGACCGTCGGCTTGGCCGGCTCGGCGGGCGCCGCCGGAGCCTCGGTGCCGGGAGCCGGCACCTTGTCAAAAATGCTCTTCTGGCTGCCGCCCGTGCCGGCCATGATGGCCAGAATCAGGCTGGTGCAGAAGAACAGGGCCGCCAGGATGGCGGTGGTCCGGGTCAGCAGGTTGGCGCTGCCGCGGGCGGTCATGAAACCACCCATGGTGCCGCCACCGACACCCAGGCCGCCGCCTTCCGACTTCTGCACCAGAACCACACCGATCAACGCCAGCGTGATCAGCAGATGCACGACCAGGACTACCTCTTGCATCCCAACAATCCCTGCAACCAATTGGAACAGACCCTCGGGAACCCGCGGCCCTTGACCAGTAGCAAATGGCGCATCACGCGCCCAAACGCAAGGCCGCCCGCTTCCCGTTTCAGGGGGAAGCGGGAAGCACCCGCGTCATGTAACCGTCACGCTTATTAACCGGTCATGCGGCGGGGCGCCATAGCGAAGTCTCAAGGGCAGGCTTGCGCGATGGCCCAGAAATCATCCGCCTTCAGGCTGGCGCCCCCGACCAGGGCGCCATCAACATCGGCAAGCCCAAGGATTTCAGCGGCATTGGACGGCTTCACCGAGCCGCCATACAGGATGCGGACCGCACCGGGATCGGTGACCAGACCCGACAGCTTTTCGCGGATCATGCCGTGCATGGCTGCAATGTCGGCCAGGGTCGGGGTGCGTCCGGTGCCGATGGCCCAGACGGGCTCATAGGCGATGACGCTGTTGGACGCGGTCGCACCATCGGGAATCGAGCCTGTCAGCTGT
Source organism: Niveispirillum sp. (assembly GCA_016463045.1). Classification (GTDB taxonomy): domain Bacteria; phylum Pseudomonadota; class Alphaproteobacteria; order Azospirillales; family Azospirillaceae; genus Niveispirillum. Next base: position 586 of record JAEMSB010000563.1, on the reverse strand, counting down.
TCGGCAACCACAGACTCCGCCTGACCTGCGTCACGCTGTGCCTCCGTCTCGCCCACACAGATGATAGCGGTCAGGCCGGCGCGCAGGGCGGCGGCGGCTTTCCCCTTGATGGTGGCGCTGCTCTCACCATGGTTGGTGCGGCGTTCGGAATGGCCGACAATGACAAAGGCCGCACCGGCATCGGCCAGCATTTCCGCCGCGATATCGCCGGTATGGGCACCCTGAACCTGGGCATGGCAATCCTGCCCGCCCACGGCAACGGCGCTGCCGCTAACAGCCTGTGACACAGGATTGATGAGGGTGGCGGGCGGACAGACCAGAAGGTCGAATCGCGGATCGGCGGTGGGGCCGACGCGGGCAGCCAGATCGGCGGCCAGCGCAGCACCATCACTTCGCCGGCAATGCATTTTCCAAGTGCCGGCGATCAGATACCGGCGAGCGGTCATTTCATCCTCTACTCTTCTTTTCACGGGGCCTTGTCTGCCGGGTTGTCCCCGGTCCGCCGGCCCTCTGTGTAAGGAAACATTATGCGGCCCCGCCGCCCCTGTCCAAAAGGTCAGCGTTGTCATGGGCCGCTGCACAAGAC
>JAEMSB010000095.1 GCA_016463045.1 Niveispirillum sp. | reverse complement strand
GGGGCGCTCCGCTCGGATGATCGTGATGGCGGGAAATGGTTCCGCGCGATCATCGCAAACCATGTGCGAATGCACAATGGCACGCGGTTGCATGCAGCCGAAAGAAACAGACACCTGAACTTTGGCCTAATACGTCTATCCCCTGCCGATCCATCCATCAATGCTTGTGTCGGAGGTCCAGGACCTGCTGGGCTGTCAGGGGGCGGTAGTAGAAATATCCCTGGCCGTAATCGCATCCTACATCGGCCAGCGCTACCAGTTGTGCCAGATGCTCCACGCCCTCCACCACGGTCCGCATTCCCAGGCGGCGGGCCAGGGCGACGATGAACTGGATGACGGCCAGTTGCCGATCATTCTCCACGACATTATCGACAAAGCTCTTGTCGATCTTCAGGGTCGTGGCCGGGCAATTGACCAGCAACGAGAGGGCTGAATGGTCACGGCCGAAATCATCAATCGCGATGCCGAAACCTTCCCTGGCGATGGCCTTTACCTGGGCCATCACCGCCTCATTGCTCAACAGTCCCTCTGTGATCTCAAGCTCCAGCTTATCCCGTTCAAGGCCCAGGCGCCGGCATTCCTCTGTCAGGATTTCCAGGACGGAAGGGGCGCAATTGTCCGGCTGAAGCTGAAGCGGGGAGACATTGATGGACAGATGGATGCTGCGCCCCTGCTGCCGCCATAGGTGCTTCTGGCGCAGCGCTTCCCGCATCAGCCATTCGCCGATTGGGACGATGGTCTGGTTGCGTTCGGCCAGCGGGATAAATTCCGCAGGCGACACGGAGCCGAACTCGGGGTGGCGCCAGCGCAGCAGCGCCTCCACCCCGAACACCTGCCCGGCCCGGATATCGATCTTCGGCTGATACAGAAGCGACATGCCGGCCCCGCTACGGGCGAACCAGAGGCCGTCCTCCAAGGCCCGCTGCCGGGCCAGTTTGCGTCGGAGTTCGTCGGCAAACCAGCCGATCTGTCGGCTGCTGCGCCGTGCCTCCTGCCGGGCGGACCGGGCGGCCATGACCAGCATGTCCATATTGTCGGCAGCGTCGATGAAGCTGGCCACGCCACAGGACAAGGAGAGATGGCAGGTGGTGTTGTCCACCCGCAGCGGTGCCTCCAGCAGACGGATGATACCCTCCACGTCCGCATTGGCATCGGGCAGCAGAGCAGCGAAACGTTCGCTGTCGAAGCGGGCCAGTAGCGCATTCTCACCAAAGGCCAGCACCATGCGTTCCCGGATCGTGGCCAGCAGGACCAGGGCGGCGTCATAGCCCAGGCGTGAGATCAGCCCGTCGTAATCGTTCAGTTCCATATAGATCAGGATGGCATTGCCGCCGCTGGCCGACAGGGCCGTCAGCAGGTGGTTGCCCTCCATCACGAACCCGTGCTTGTTCAGCATTCCGGTCAAGGGGTCGTGCAGCAGCGCCGACGCCTGATAGGCGCAGGGGCATTCCGGGGGCATCGCCTGCAAAATCTTGTGCGCTTCCATCATTCCTGAACCCTTCCGGTTCTACAGAATGCAACCTACTATGTCTTACGGGCTAGGCCATTTGTTCAGAGGGTCAGGTTTCCAAGGTTCCTGACAGGCGATGGCCGGTCGGTTTCACGCGGCGTGGCGCAGATCCAGGATGCGGCCCGCGCACATGGGGCGGTAATAGAAATAGCCCTGGCCATAGTCACAGCCGGCCCCGGCAACGGCCACCAGCTGGCGGATATGCTCGATCCCCTCCACGACCGTCCGCATGCCCAGATCATGGGCCAGTTCGGTGATGAAGCGGATGATCGTCGCCTGACGCGGGTTGCGCAGGACATTGTCCACGAAGCTCTTGTCGATCTTCAAGGTATTGGCCGGGCTTTCCACCAGCAGCGACAGGGCCGAATGATCCCGCCCGAAATCGTCAATGGCGATGGAGAAGCCCGCATCTGCCAGCCGGCGAACCTGCACCATGGCACACTCGTCAGTTAGAATGCCTTCGGTGATCTCCAGTTCCACCTTCCGGCGGTCCAGGTCCAGACGCGCACATTCATCGACCAGGATTTCCAGGACAGAAGCGTGGCCCGGTTCCACCATCAACTGGATCGGCGAAATGTTGATGGCCATGGACAGGTCCATGCCGCCTTGCCGCCAATCCGCCTGTTGGCGCAGCGACTCGCGGATCAGCCATTCACCGAGCGGGTTTATGGTCCGCGTGCGTTCCGCCACCGGTACAAACTCTCCTGGCGAAATCGGACCCAGTTCAGGATGGGACCAGCGCATCAGCGCCTCCACCCCTGTCACGCGGCCCGAATGGATTTCGACCTTGGGCTGATACAGCAGGGAAATGCCGGCGCCGGCCCGGCTTGCCCACAACCCGTCTTCAATGGCGCGGCTGCGGGCCAGACGCTTGCGCAGGTCGCTGGCGAAGAACCCGACGGCCCGGCCCGCATTGACAGCGTCGCGACGGGCGATGCGCGCGGCCACAAGCAGCATATCCATATCGTCGGCGGCTTCGGGGTAGGAGGCCACGCCACAGGTGATGGACAGATGATAGCCGTGGCCGCCAATGACCACGGGGGCCTCCAGCGTGCGGTTCAGGGCCTCCAGACTGTCGCCGGCGTTGGGCAACAGGGCCACGAAACGCTCACTGTCCAGACGCGCCAGCAGGACATCGTCACCAAAGGCCAGTTCCAGCCGCCGCCGCATGGCGTGCAGCAGTTCCAGTGCCTCCTCATGCTCCATGCGGGAGACGATGCCTTCATAGTTGTTCAATTCGATGAGGACCACGTGCGGGTGTTCTCCCGCCAAAACCATCATGGGCAACAGGCGGCCACCTTCACGGATGAAGCCGTGCTTGTTTAACAATCCCGTCAACGGGTCGCGCAGGGCGATCGGTGCCTGCGGCGCCATGGCAGAGACACTGTCGTCGCCCGCACGCAGATAGTGGACCCCTTGCATTGGAAGGTTGCCTTTCGTTTTGCAATCCATTGCAAAACTATAAGCGATAGCGCTTCTTTTGTCAGATGTGCAGAGGGATAGCTGTTATTATTGATTTTGTGAAGACTTGGTTAACGTGAATTGTTGAAGTATTTGGTGAATATCCAATCGACAACAGTTCGAATACATCCTTTTGGTCAGGGGGTGGGAAACGTCAGGAAGTGCCGATTGCAAGGGTTTGCGCGGTAAGGAGCCCCATATGGCTCCCAACGGAAACCGTATGGGGTCCTGTGTCTGTTTCCTTATGCACTTTCCACCCGCAGGATGGCGCCGTCGACGCCCGTGACCCGCACGCGGCTGCCCTGTGGCAGGTCGGCGGCGCCGGCCACCCGCCAGATGCCGTCAGCGACACGGGCCCGGCCATAGCCGTTCACGATCGCTTCCTCCAAGGTCAGCACCTGTCCCAGATATTGTTCCCCGCGGCGGTTCAGGGTGCCTGACTGCGTGTCATCGGGGTCCCGCCGCGCCAGCAGACGTGACAGGAACCAGGCCAGTACCGCCAGCACGCCAAACAGCACCAGTTCCGTCACCAGTCCGATATCGAAGACCAGGGCGGCGAGCCCAACCACCGCCGCAGCCCCGCCGATCCATAACAGGGCCGCCCCCGGAATGAACATCTCCAGTGCCGCCAGGACCAGCGCCAGGCACCACCAGTACCAGTAGAGAACGCGTACCCCCTCCATCGCTTCCTCCTTCTATTCCGGTCAGACGTTCAGGTGCTGCTAGTGTCGCCCCAGGGCGACGGCTGCTGCTGTGCGGACTTGATTGCAGCCACTTGCTCGGCGTTGGTTCCGCTGGTGGCGGGCAAGGCCGACGCCGCCGGCTTACGGGGCGGTTTGGGTGCCGGAGGGACTGGGGGGCTGCTGCCGCCATCGCCCTTGAACGCGTCGTTGGCCAGTTCGGCCAGACCGCCCAGCGAGCTGATGATGCCCGTCGCCTCCATCGGCATGAAGAAGACCTTCTGGTTCGGGCTGTGCGCGAACTCCTTGAAGGTGGTCAGGTATTGCTGGGCCACGAAGTAATTAATGGCCTGGACATTGCCGCCGGCAATGGCGTCGGACACCATCCGGGTCGCGGCGGCCTCCGCCTCGGCCTCACGCTCGCGCGCCTCAGCATCCCGGAAGGCGGCTTCGCGGCGGCCCTCGGCTTCCAGGATCGCGGCCTGCTTCTGGCCCTCCGCCTTCAGGATGGCGGACTGGCGCGCGCCTTCGGCTTCCAGAATCAGTGCGCGGCGGTCGCGTTCCGCCTTCATCTGGCGGGCCATGCTGTCCACCAGATCGCGCGGCGGCTGGATGTCGCGGATTTCGATGCGGGTGACCTTGATGCCCCAGGGCTGCGTCGCCTCGTCCACCACATGCAGAAGCTGGGCATTGATGCGGTCGCGCTGCGACAGCAGTTCGTCCAGATCCATGGAGCCCATGACGGTACGGATATTGGTCATGGTCAGGTTCAGAATGGCGATCTCCAGCTGGCTGACCTCATAGGCGGCCTTGGCGGCGTCAAGCACCTGATAGAAGACGACACCATCGACCTTCACCATGGCGTTGTCCTTGGTGATGACCTCCTGGCTGGGCACGTCCAGCACGATCTCCATCATGTTCATCTTGGCGCCGATGCTGTCGACAAAGGGCACGATGAAATGCAGGCCGGGGCGCAGCGTGTGGGTGTACCGCCCGAACCGTTCGATCGTGTATTCCTTGCCCTGTGGGACCGTCTTGATGCCGGCAAATGCCAGCAGCATGCCGAACAGGGCGACAACGCCCGCGAAGATCGCCAGTTCCATATTTTGGTTTCCCCCCTTGAACCCATATCCCCAGCATCGCATGTGGGATGGTGTAAAGGCGAGCGCAAGTGATCGACCACAACCATTAACCGATTTTCCCGGAGGGCCGTTTCCACCCCGCCCTTGCCCCAGCCATCCAGCCGGCATAGCCTGCCGCCCATCGGTCCCTTTTTCGGATTTTCAGGAGCCTTGCCATGCGCCGCTTCCTTGCCGCCCTGCTGTTTCCTCTGGTGCTGGCCCTGCCGGTCGCGGCGCAGGAGGTGGTGGGGGAGTTCAGCAATGACTGGACCGGGAATGAACTGGACATCACGGCCTTTCCCGACCCGGAGGTGAAGGGCATCACCTGTCACATCGTGGATTTCGACCGTTCTGTCTGGGACCGGCTGTCCAAGGGCAACTGGTTCGAGGACCCGTCCAACGCCTCCCTGGCCTGCCGGCAGACGGGCGCCATCAGCATCGGCGATATCGACCTGTCCAAGCGCGGGGGGGAGGTGTTCTCCGAACGAAAGAGCTTGGTGTTCAAGTCGATCGCGGTCCGCCGCATCTATGACAAGGCCAATGACACCTTGATCTATGTTGTTTACAGCCGGCAGGTGAAGGATGCGTCGGCCAAGATGTCGATCAGCACGGTTCCCCTGTTCGCCGCCAATCCCACCTGGGAAAAAGGCAAGCCCAAGTGATCATGTGACCCGTGTCTCCGGGTGCTTGATGGCTTTCCTTTGGCAAAACCCTACAAATGGGTTAATACAAGGTTTATCTGAAGCACCGTTCGGTGGTATGTATCGTTTGTCCCAAAGGGACGATGCATACTCCAAAATGGGGACCGAGGGTCATGTGGATGACGAGCCTTGTCGGGGGCGGCAAGGGTTCTGCCATTGGGCGCCGTTTGAATTTCGAGGTGCAGACCTTCAAGGCCGATCACTGGGTCATTGAAGAAAGTCTGGCGACCGAGGAAGAAGCACGTGCGCTGGCTACCAAGCTGTTGCCGAACCGCGACGGCGTGCGCATCATCCGCGACTTCGCGGGTGTTCCGGGGAAACCCGCAACGGAAACCATCATCTTCTCCGAAATGCGGGAAGCCAAGGGTAAGACCATCACGGTCCAGCCCGTGGATGACAGCCCCGTCTGTGCCGAGAGCAAGGATTATCTGGAGGCGGAAAGCCGCCAGACTATCTCCAAGCTGCTGCGGCAATATCTGGAAGACAAGGCGCTGACCGCATCCGAGCTGCTGTACAATGCGGCGGAGATGAAACGCGCCATCAATTTCGAAAATCTGGTACCCACCGCCGTGGGCCGTGTCGCCACTATCCAGGGTAAGGTGACGGGCCAGGATGTGCGCGAACGCCGCGATATCATCTATTCCAGCCTGACCGATCTGCGCGGCAAGGCCGAAGAAGCGCAGAAGCGCGCCAGTTTCAGTGTGAAGCAGGACGGATTCCGGGGTGCCTTGGACAAGGTCGAGGCGCTGTGCAACGGCGACGTGGCCGAGGCTGATTACCTGTCCAAGGTCATCCTTTGCCGCGATCTGGTGCAGATCCGCAATCTGCTGGGCAAGGTGGAATGGCTGCTGGAAAGCGCAGGCGACGCCGCCCAGAATAAGGCCGCCCATATCCATATCATTGACACGCTGGTGGCCGATGCCAGCAGCTTTCAGTCGGTGATCCAGGACCTGCTGGGCCGGCAGCCGGACCTGGGCACGGCCCTGGGTCGCATGCTGGACATGGTGGAAGGCAAGTTTGAGCCGACCGAACGCGAAATGGCACCGCCCATCGCCAAGGCGTTGAGCCAGTGGCTGGGCATGGGCCACGCCCCGCAGACCTATCAGGTGGTGCTGGAGGCGTTCCTGCGCAGCCTGCGCGGCACGGCCCCCCTGTCGCGTGATCCGGATCGTAACCGCACCAGCTTCACCAATCTGGTAGCCCGGGTGATGACGCCGACGGGTCTGTTCGGTGGCTCGCGGATGGCGGATGCCCTGACCAATGGCTATCTGCGTTTCATCGAACAGGGCGGCGGCGAGGGCCGGCGGATGTCGATCGAAGGCGTGATGGGCCTGATGCCGGCTTGGCGCGACCGTACCCTGTATCTGGCCGAACTGGCCGGCGGCGATGTCGGTCAGCGGGAGATGGATACAGTGGTGGCGCGCCTGCGCAACTGCCTGTCGGTGGAGCGCGACGTTAACAGCATGGTCGGCCTGCAGGTGCCGCTGAAGCCGAAGATGCAGGCCATGGCGTCGCTTTATACCGCTATCAACAATGCCCAATTGCCCGACGATGTGCGCCCCGGCATGGCCGACCGCATCGACGAGATGGTGGCCAGTTATATTCTTCAGGCCAAGGTGATCGAACGGCTGGACGACCCGTCCGCCTCGCTGCGCATCCGCGCCACCCGCCTGATGCAGTTCGCGGCAAACGATGTTTTGTCCAGCCCGAAGGCCCGTCGCATGGTGCGGGACCAGATTGTCGGCCTTTTGCGTCAGCCCAATTTCGATGGCAAGTTCGTGGAGGGGTTGAGCACCCCGCAGGAACAGGCCAATGCCCTGCGGCAGTTCTACGGCCTGCTGCGTCAGGCGCAGTTCATGTAACTGCTCCCTCAGGTGCCGGTCGGTCCCCGCTGACCGTCCTGCCACCGCCGCCACAGGTGATAGGCGGCGGGGGCGAACAGGATGATCAGGACGATGCGGATGATATGGTGCGTGGCGACAAAGGCTGCGTCCACATGCAGGGCCAGGGCCACCAAACTCATCTCCGCCAGCCCGCCCGGCGCATAGGCCAGGATCAGGCCTGCGAGGTTCAGCCCCGTCAGCAGATGCACCAGCAGCGACAGGGCAAGCGTCACCAGCAGCAGCACCAGCGTCAGCCCCGCCGCGATTCCGGCGGTGCGGGCGATGCGCATCAGGGGCACCCGCTGGAATCGCCCGCCGATGGAGGCGCCGATCACCACCTGGGCGGCGGCGACCAGCAGGCCCGGCGGCCTCACGGCAGTCAGGCCGGCCAGATGCAACCCCGCCGACAGCAGCATCGGCCCTACCAGAATACCGGCGGGGATGCCCAGCTTCTGTGCCACCGGCGCGCCGATGAAGCAGACAGCGATGATGGCGTAATCGGTCAGGCTCAGTTCCCAGGGCCAGGGACCCAGCCCATGCAGGCTCCAGTCCCGGCCCGCCGGATCATAGCCGGGCAGGGCCTGGAAGGCGAAGGGCACCGTCATCACCACCAGCATGATCCGCAGGCTATGGCCCAGCGCGATGGACCTGTCATCCCCGCCGGACGCACCGCCCATCAGCACCATTTCCGTGAACCCGCCCGGCATGGCCGTGAAATAGGCGGTGGGCGGGTCATAGCGGGCGAAGCGCCGCAGGTAGAAGGTGCCAGCGGCGGCACCGATGATGATGTAAACGGCCATGAAGACCAGGCTGACCGACCATTCGCCCAGATGGCCCAGCAGGCTGGGGGTGAAGGACGCGCCCAGCATGATGCCCAGCACAATCACCAGCCCATCGCGCAGCCGTGGTGGCACCATGGTGCGCACGCCGCCCAATGCCGCGATAGTGGTGGCCAGCATGGCCCCGATCATGAAGGCCAGGGGCACATGCAGCTTGAAACAGATCGTCCCGCCGACGGTACCCAGCACCATGGCGGTGGCAAAGGCGGGCCAGTCGAAGCGGCGCGCGCGCCGGGGCGGCGCGGTTGCGGGTCCTGTATCGGTCGGCTCAATCATTCCGCGAACCGGCCCAGCCTGACGGCGGTCTGCCCGCGTTCGGGGTGGCGCGACGGCATGATCATCACGCATTCATCATAGGGGGTGAGCAGCGCCGTCTCGCCATCCATGGCGAAGGGGGTGCCGGCAGCGGGAATGACATCCATACCCTGATATTCCTTACGGAACCGGAAACGATCGCTGCCTACCGTAACGGTTTCCGTCACCTCCACAAGCCGGGCGGGCGCCAGTTCGGCGGATGGCAGCCATAGGGACAGCGCAGATGCCGGCACGATCCCGGAAAGGTGCAGGAAACGCGCCGCAGTCTGGGTCGCCACCTCGGCACTGTCGCGGTCCCAATGCTGCCCGCATTCGGCCAGCAGGGCGATGGGCCCCTGATCGCCCGCCGTAAAGCGCGGATGATCAATCAGGCGGCTGCCCCCGGCATGGCCCCGGTCGGCCACCACGATGCCGGGCATGCCTAGCCGTATGGCCAACTCCCGCCCGCGCGCCGATGGGCCGCACAGCATCAGGGGAATGCGGTCGGCCTGCATCGAATGCAGATCCAGCAGCAGGTCCGCCTGGGCGAACAACGGCCACAGTTCCCGCGCCCGCCGCCGCTCCAGGCTGGGCCGCCCCTCGGCCAGGGACGCGGGGGACCAGACGCGGTTCATATCCTCATCCACGTAACGCGACATGATGGGGAACTGCGGATCAAACTGCGCAAAGGCCTCCACATTGGCAAAAGTGATGGAAAGCGATCCGTGTGTGGGGCGGATGCCGGCTTCCAGCAGCCTTATGGCGGCAATGGCGCCTGAATATTCATTGCCATGCATCAGGGCATTGATCAGGACATGCGGGCCGGGCCGCCCGCTGTCGAAATGATGGACAAAAGGAATGTCTGTATTGCCCACCTGCCAGGGTATGATATCCGGCGGCTGAAGATCATCGGGTGACAAGGGATCGATACGCGCCATGGCCCCTCCCCAGCGGGTAGCCTGTGACGCCATCTCCTGTAGTTGGCGTTTCGCCCCCAAAGGCAGGCATGTCTTCTGTGCTATCGACGCCGGCCCCGACCCCAAGGTATAGGTTCCAAGTCAATTCGATGAAAGGGCGGTTTCATTTCCGCAGGCCCTTCATCGCTGATTTTCCGCAGTCGGAGACGGGGCCGAATGAGTTTGGTGATCGATGATGTGGTCGTCCGGCATGATCCGGTCGGGCCCGCGGTCCCGCTGCTGTTCGACAGCCCGCATAGCGGTACCCGCTATCCGGCGGATTTCGATTTCACTTGCCCGTTCCCCCTGCTGCGCCAGGCGGAGGATACGCATGTGGATGAGCTGTTCTCCATGGTGCCCGACATGGGGGCCACCTTCATCTGCGCCCTGTTCCCCCGCTCCTACATCGATGTGAACCGGGCGCCCGACGATATCGATCCCGCTATGCTGGATGGCGAATGGCCGGAACCGGTGAACCCGTCACCCAAAAGTGTGGCGGGCATGGGTCTGGTCCGTCATCTCTGCCGGCCCGGCGTGCCCATGTATGACGGGCGCTTGCCGGTCGGTGCCGTTCAGGACCGGATCGAGAATTACTGGCGCCCCTATCACGAGCTTCTGTCGGAAAGTCTGGACGCGCTGCATGGGCGGTTCGGGGCCGTCTATCACATCAATTGCCATTCTATGCCGTCCTTCGTGATCGGCCCGGACCGGCAATCGCCCGATTTCGTGATCGGCGACCGCGATGGCAGCACGTCTGAGGCAGGGTTTACGCGACTGGTGGTGGGCACCCTGCGGGGGATGGGCTACAACGTCCGCCTGAATGATCCCTATAAGGGCGTGGAACTGGTCCGCCGCTATTCCTGCCCGCCGCGTGGCCGCAACTCCTTGCAGCTGGAAATCGACCGCCGGCTTTACATGGATGAAGAGACGCTGGAACCCCATGCCGGGTTCCAGGAGCTGCGCGCCAATCTGGCGACGCTGGTCCGAGTCATGCGCGATTACGCGCTGGACCGCACGGGGCGCATGGCGGCGGAGTAGGGGGGGCTACGGCGTGAACTGCTCCTTCAGGATGCGTTCCTCCAGCGCCATTTCCGGATCGAACAGCAGAGTGCAGGCGACCTTGCGGTCCTCGCTGATTTCCACCCGCGCCACATCACGCACTTCGGTAAAGTCGGCCACCGCGCTGACCGGCCGCTTGGACGGTTCCAGCACGTCGAACTGAATGCGGGCAGTATGCGGCAGCAGCGCCCCGCGCCAGCGGCGGGGGCGAAAGGCGCTGATCGGCGTCAGGGCCAGGATATCGGCACCCAGTGGCAGAATCGGGCCATGGGCCGACAGGTTGTAGGCGGTACTGCCGGCAGGCGTGGAAACCAGCGCCCCGTCACAGGTCAGTTCCGGCATCCTTTCCCGCCCGTCCACCGTGACGCGCAGCTTGGCGGCCTGCCGCGTCTCACGCAGCAGGGAAACCTCGTTGAAGGCCAAGCCCTCAATCTCCACACCCTCCCGCGTCATCGCCTTCATGCGCAACGGATGCAGCACCACGCGCTGCGCCCGCATCAGACGGCGGGTCAGCCCATCCTCGCTATAATCATTCAGCAGGAAACCGACGGAGCCGCGGTTCATGCCATAGACAGGCACGCCCCGGAACAGAT
>JAEMSB010000094.1:2622-11128 GCA_016463045.1 Niveispirillum sp. | reverse complement strand
GTATAGCGCAGACCGCCGGTCAACGTCAGTTCCGGACCAGCTACTGGCACCGTAACCTGCCCGAAGGCGGCCTTGGACTTGGACAGGATGTCCGGGCGGTAGAAATAGTTCAGGAAGGCGCGGGGCAGTTCCAGATACAGGCCGCGAGACAGGTCAACCTTCTCTCGGAAGTAGAAACCGCCCAGCTGATAGAACAGGCCGTTATCCAGCGTGTTCGACAGGCGTAGCTCATGGCTCTGCGTCTGCGAATTCAGCTTGTTGTTGCGGAAGGTGAAGGTCGCGGGCAGATAGCCGTTCAGCGGCAGGGCGCTGTTGGTCTCATTGTCGCGATAGCCACCCAGATAGGCCAGCGCACCCAGGTCGAAATCAAATTCGACCCGGCCGCGCACGGCAAACTGCTCGCTGTTGAAATTGCCCAGATCGCCCAGGGGAAAATTCTTGGTATTGATGCCACTGAAGGTCAGGTTGGCGGGAATACCGTTGTTTTCAAACGCGGTGGTCGACGGGATGGCGTCGATGACCCCGGCGGAATAGGCGGCATTGGTCAGAACGCCATTCTGGGCCACCAGGATGCCGAACTGCGACGGCGGCAGCTGATCGACATTCACATATTCGCCGGCCAGATAGGTGCGGATATTCTCCGTGGGCTCCCAGGCGATGGCGAGGCGGGCCGCATCGACATTCTGGTCCTCGCCACGGCCGACGGCGCCATGCTTGCGATAGCCCTTATGATCGGTATGCATGCCGGCGACACGGACGGCAACCGTATCCCCCAGCGGGACATTGACGGCACCCTCGGCCCGCTTGGCGTCGTAATTGCCGTAGCCGACGGTCAGGAAGCCGGCAGTCTTGCCCAGCTGCGGCTTGGCCGCGATGATGTTGATGGCGCCGGCGGTCGCGTTGCGGCCATAGAGCGTGCCCTGCGGACCGCGCAGAACCTCAATCCGTTCCAGGTCGAAGAAGCTGGCATTCAGCGCGACCGGGCGGTTGATATACTCGCCATCGATGCCGATGGTCAGCGCCGGGTCGGACGCTTCGGAAATGTCCTGGCTGGACACGCCGCGCACCGAAATCTTCGTGAAGATCGTGTCATTGGTGACATTCAGATCGGGCGCCAGACGCGCCAGACCATTGACGTCCGACACGCCGGACTTGACCAGATCATCGCCCGTGAAGGCGCGGATGGCGATGGGCGTGTCTTGCAGGTTGGTTGCGCGCTTGGTCGCGGTCACCACGATTTCTTCCAGCACCAAAGCGTTGTTGCTTTCGGTCTGTGCCATGGCGGAAGCAGCATGAAGAGTGGTTGCCCCTGCTGCAAGCAGGAGCATCGAACGGATGCGCATTCTGGTTCCTCCCGATGAGGCCGGCACTGTTTACCGGCCAGGCTCTGGGTTATTTTATAAAACTAGAACCCTAATTCTGAAAACTATGTAATCGAAGGATCGTTCGGACGTCAAGCCATTCCGTGACGGATTCAGCGACGAATGTATGCGCACAGGAAACCTGCTGCCTGGCAGGGGTTTTTCCGCTGGCGTCATGTGGGGGCGCAGCCTATGATGAACCATATAGAATCAGTACTTTGTTTTCAGATCGCGCCGTCCGCGGGCGATCACATGAATGATGGGGCGTGAAAGTGTCCATGGTGGATGAGGATCAGGAAGTCGAACCGTTGTTGAACCCAACGGGTCGTGAACCCAAACAGGGCCGAAGCCGCGCCTCGTTCGAACGGATGCTGGCTGCCGCCACGGATTTGCTGATCGAACGCGGAAATGACGATTTTGCCCTCACCGACGTGGCCAAGCGCGGCAAGGTTTCCATCGGCTCCATCTATTGCCGATTCGACAGCAAGGATGACCTGATACAGGCGATCCAGCGCCGGTTCATGGAAAAGATGGCTGAAGAAGAGGCGGAGATGATTGGCCGCCTGACCGACAAATCCACCAGCCTGGATGTGCTTGTCCGCAATTTCGTGGAGGAACTGGCCGAGTTCCTGAAACGCAATGCGCCGGTTCTGCGGCCCATGATGCTACGCGCGTCATCCGACCCCGTGGTGCGCGCCATGGGGCGCAAGGGCTATGATTCTTTGGTTGAAAAGGTCATGTCCACGCTGTTGTCGCGGCGCGATGAAATTGGCCATGAGTTGCCGGAGCTCGCCTGTGAAATGACATTGCGGATCGCCTATTCGGCCTTTGCCCGCTATCTGGGCTTCGGCACGGTTGGCGATACGGGAACCAAGGCGGACTGGAAGAACCTTAAAACCGAAGTGGGTGTGATGTGCTCCACCTATCTGCGCAACGGCAACCGATGACCCGTTGACGGATGAGGCGTTCCGTTTATAAACAGAATTATTATTCTGTTCTGATCTGCTGTGATCAGACCCAATGGAAAGGCACATCCCATGGCATCCGCCGCCAGCCCGGGGGGCAAGCGGGGGCCGGCCCTATCCGCCATCGATCAGGCTGCCGCCTTGACGCCCAAACGGCGTCAGATGGCCCTGGTGGTGGTGGCCGGCGCCTTCATGATGGACCTGATCGACCTGACCATCGTCAATGTGGCCCTGCCGTCGATCCAACGCGACCTGTCCGCCGATACGGCCCAGATGCAGTGGCTGGTCGCCGGCTATGCTGTGGCCTTTGCCATCCTGCTGATCACCGGCGGGCGGCTGGGCGATACCCATGGCTACCGCCGGCTGTTCATGATCGGCATGGCCGGGTTCACCCTGACCTCCCTGCTTTGCGGCCTGTCGGTCAGCGGGCCGATGCTGGTGGTGGCGCGGCTGGCGCAAGGGGCGACGGCGGCGCTGATGCTGCCGCAGGTCATGTCCCTTATCCAGGTCATGTATCCGCCCGCCGAACGGATCGCCGCCCTGTCGGTGTTCGGCGTGCTGGGCGGTGTCGCCGCCGTTCTGGGGCCGGTGATCGGCGGGCTGCTGATCGAGGCCAACCTATTCGGGCTGGGCTGGCGGCCCATCTTCCTGATCAACGGCCCACTGGGGCTGATTGGTCTTTATGCCGCCTGGCGCCTGCTGCCTTCGGGCCGGTCGCCGCATGGCGGCGGTGTCGATCTGCCCGGTACCGCCCTGATCGCGGCCACTCTACTGGCCCTGATGCTGCCACTGCTGCAGGGGCGGGAGGCGGGATGGCCGCTTTGGTGCCTGATCCTGCTGGCCTGCGCCCCGCTGCTGGCGCTGCTGTTCATCCGCCATATCAGGATGCGGGCCGGGGCAGGGACCGCGCTGGTCGATCCTGTCCTGTTCGTCAACCGCGGCTTCTCCATCGGGCTGGGCATGTCGCTCTGTTTCCAGGCGACGACGGCGGGTTTGTTGTTCATCCTGACCCTGACGCTGCAATATGGGTTGGGCTGCACACCGTTGGAAACCGCCTTGGTCCATGTTCCCTACGCGCTGGGCGCGTCGGTCGCCATCGGCGGCGTGGCCCGGCGGGCTCTGCCGCGTATGGGTCTGCGCCTGCCCCTGCTGGGCGTGGCGGTGATGTTGTCGGGCATGCTGGCCCTGGCCGCATTGATCTGGGGGCAGGGCGGGCTGGTGCTGGTGGGCATTGCCCTGCTGATTACCGGTACCGGCATGGGCCTTGTCGGCGGGCCGACCGGGCCGATCACCCTGTCGGATGTGGAACTGATCCACGCCGGATCGGCCTCTGGGACACTGAAGGCGGTGCAGCAGCTGGGGGCGGCATCGGGTGCGGCCCTGATCGGCGGCACCTATTTCACTCTGGCCCAGGGTTTGACGGCAGAGGCGGCGCGCAATGCCTTCCTGGCTACCATGCCGCTGCTGGTCCTGCTGCTAATGATGGTTGGTTTTCTGATCACGCGGTTGCCGCGCGATCTGCGGCTTTTCAAGAAATGACGGGAGGATGTTGTGATGAGTGAGCCTGTGCTGCGCCTGGGCATGATCGGCGGTGGTCCTGGCAGCTTCATCGGTCCGGTTCACCGCATGGCGGCGGAACTGGACGGGAAGATCCGGCTGGTCGCCGGTGCATTCAGCAGTGATGCCGAGCGGTCACGACAGGCCGGTGCCGGTTACGGCGTTGATCCCGCCCGCGCCTATGCCAGCCACCAGGCCATGATCGCGGCGGAAGGTGCGCGGCCCGACGGTATCGACCTTGTCGCCATCGTTACCCCCAACCACCTGCATGTGCCGGCCAGCATCGACGCGCTGAAGGCCGGTCTGCATGTGATGTGCGACACGCCGGCCGCCTTGTCGCTGGCCGAACTGAAGCAACTGGCCACCGCGACATCCGGGTCGAAGGGACTTTATGCCCTGACCCACACCTATACTGGCTACCCGCTGGTGCGGGAGGCGCGGGCGCTGGTGGCGTCGGGCCGGATCGGACGGCTGCGCAAGGTGGTGGTGGAATATAGCCAGGGCTGGCTGTCCACCCCGCTGGAGGATACGGGCAGCAAGCAGGCCGGCTGGCGCACCGATCCCGCCAAGTCCGGGGTGGGCGGCTGTATCGGCGATATCGGCGTCCACGCCTTCAATCTGGCGGAATATGTCAGCGGTGCGCCGGTGCGGGAACTCTGCGCCGACCTGTCCATCATGGTACCGGGCCGCCGGCTGGATGATGATTGCAACATCCTGCTGCGGTTTGAGGATGGCAGCGAACGCGGCGTACCAGGCGTGCTGCACGCATCGCAGATCGCGGCGGGTGACCGCAACGGCCTGCGCCTGCGCGTCTATGGGACGGAGGCGGGCCTGGACTGGTCGCAGGAGACGCCCAACACCCTGACTATCCATGGCCTGGATGGACGGACGGAAGTGCTGCATGCCGGCGCCGGCAATCTGGGTCTTGCCGCCCGCAACGCGACGCGCCTGCCCACCGGTCATCCAGAGGGCTATATCGAGGCCTTCGCCAATCTCTACCGCGACTTCGCCTCGGCCATCCGTGCCGGCGCCATGCCGGCTGATGGCAGCCTGCCGGGGCTGGAGGCGGGCCTGCGCGGCATGGGTTTCATCGAAACGGCGGTCGCCAACTCTGCCGCCCGCGCCGGCTGGGTCCGGCTGGATATCTGAAGAACAAAGGGAGGAAAAATGCGCACGATCAAGGGGCCGGGCATCTTTCTGGCACAGTTCGCGGGCGATGCCGCCCCGTTCAACAGCCTGGACACCATTGCCGACTGGGCATCAGGCCTGGGCTATAAGGGTATCCAGATCCCGTCCTGGGATGGCCGACTGTTCGACCTGCGTCTGGCGGCGGAAAGCAAGACCTACGCGCAGGAAGTGACGGGCAAGCTGGCGGCCAAGGGCCTGGCCGTGACGGAGCTGTCCACGCATTTGCAGGGACAGTTGGTGGCCGTTCACCCGGCCTATGACGCACAGTTCGATGCCTTTGCCGACCCGTCGGTGCGCGGCAATCCGGCTGCCCGTCAGGCCTGGGCCGTGGACCAGATGCGGCTGGCGGCGCAGGCCAGCGCCAATCTGGGCCTGGCGGCGCATGCCAGCTTCTCCGGCGCGCTGGCCTGGCCCTATGTCTATCCCTGGCCGCAGCGTCCCGCCGGCCTGATAGAGGAGGCGTTTGCCGAGCTGGGCCGCCGCTGGCGCCCCATCCTGGACGCGTTTGATGAGGCCGGGGTGGATGTCTGCTTCGAACTGCATCCCGGTGAAGACCTGCATGACGGCGTCACGTTTGAGCGGTTCCTGGGCGCGGTGGAGGATCATCCGCGTGCCAACATCCTGTTCGACCCCAGCCATTTCGTGCTTCAGCAGCTGGATTATCTGGCCTTCATCGACCATTACCACACGCGAATCCGCGCCTTCCATGTGAAGGATGCGGAGTTCCGGCCCAACGGCAAATCAGGCGTCTATGGTGGCTACCAGGGCTGGGTGGACCGCCCCGGTCGTTTCCGGTCATTGGGGGATGGACAGGTGGATTTCAAGGCGATCTTCTCCAAGCTTACGGCGTATGACTATGCCGGCTGGGCCGTTCTGGAATGGGAATGTGCCTTGAAGCATCCCGAAGATGGCGCGCGGGAAGGGGCCACCTTTATCCGTGATCACATCATCCGCGTCACCGAACACGCCTTCGATGATTTCGCGGCCAGCGGTGTGGATGACGATCTCAACCGCCGCCTTCTGGGCCTCTGATCACGTTCCAAAGCCGCTCTTCCACCTTCCGCGGAGGGTTGGGGAGCGGCTTTTCATTTTGTATCAATCAGTTATAAAAAATTACGACAAGCGCCCACTCCGATCGGTCGGCGATTGATTTGCCAAAAAAAGAATGATAATTCTTATATTGATATCGGGCATCGTCGGCTCCTTCTCCTGATGATTTTTCCAGGATGGGCCGGCTGCGCTCTTCCCCCATCGGGCTTTGCCTGAGACCGCCGCCATCCTTGGCCCCCGGCGGGGCCGCACCTGACAGGACCGGTTCCATGTCGAACTATGACATCAAAAGGGGCGTAAGCCTTTACAGTTATCAGGAGGAATATTTCCTGGGTACCAAGTCTCTGGAGGACCTGATCAAGGTCTCCGCCGAGATGGGTGCCAATGGGATTGAGCTGATCAGCGAGCAGACCTTCCCTAATTATCCCAATCCGCTGGACCAGTCCGTTTACGACAATTGGCATGCCCTGATGGCGAAATATGGCACGACCCCGGTCTGCCATGATTTCATGCTGGATTATAAGAAGTACAAGAACCGGCCCATGCCGTTCGAAGAACAGGTAGCAAGTTGCAAGGTCGATATCGACCATGCCGCCCGCCTGGGCTGCCCCTATACGCGTGCGCTGGTCTCCATCGATCCGAACGTGCTGGTCGCTTGCGCCGATTATGCGGAAAGCAAGAATGTCCGCATCCTGATCGAGGTGCATGCACCGCTGCATTTCGACCATCCCTGGATCATCCGCCATGCCGAGGCGTTTGAGAAGTCGGGATCGAAATATCTGGGCTTCCTGCCCGATATGGGCATGTTCCTGTTCAAGTTCCCGCCCGTCTGGAAGGAGAAATTCATCCGTGACGGCGTGCCGCAGCATATCGCCGACTATATCTGCAAGGCGTACGAGGACCGCACGCTCAGCGAATATGTGATCCTGGAAGTGGAGAAGATGGGCGGCGTCGGTCCGGCCATCGGCATGGCCACCACGCTGCGCCACAATGCGGCGTTTGAGCCCAAGCGCATGCTGGACCATATGGACCGCATCTGGAACATCCATGCCAAGTTCTACCAGATGGACGAGGATCTGGTGGAGCCCTGCATCCCCTATGACGAGATCATCCGGGTGCTGAAGAAGGGCGGCTACAAGGGCTATATCTGCTCCGAGTATGAAGGCAACCGCTGGATTCAGGATGCGTTCCCCGTGGACAGCATCGAACAGGTCCGCCGTCAGCAGGAAATGTTCAAGAAGCTGATCGGCGAACCCGCCGCCACCGCCGCCTGAGGAGCCATACCCATGTTCGATAAATACATGATCTGTGAAGATGGTTACGGCAATGTCCAGCAGGACGGCCGTACCATCGGTTTCGCCTTCCAGGCCCGTCTGCCCTATTACCGGGGCATCGGCCTGTCCATGGTCGAGGATATCGGCGTCATCATCGATGGTGAACCGGTCGCCCGCCAGGATATCCGCTTCTCCGTCCGGGGCCGCACCTGGACCCTGGATGAAATGGAAACGGAATATACCGACCGCTGGAACTTCGCGGAAAAGGCGCTGGTGACGGTGCTGCGCGATGGCGGCCTGACACCGGGCCGGCACAAGGTCCAGCTTTCCGAACGTATCCGCGTCTCCTACCTACCTTTCGTGCCCACCACGCGTGACACGAAGGAATTGGTGATCCCGGCCTGATCTCCCCTCCATATCCCTCAGGTTCGGTAAACTGCGGGGCACGGCGATCATCGCCGTGCCCCATTTGTGTGGGTATCACCCCCGCCGTTCCGGCCAGAAGCCGATGCAGACGATCTGGGCCGCAATGGCCAGCATGGCGGGCGCGTAATAAAGGATATGGACCATCCGGCGCGCGTCATCGCCGACATTGGCCGGGTCGTATCCCGCCTGCGCCAGACCGAAGGCGACAATTGCCCCGCCCAGCGCCATACCGATCTTGATCGACAGATTGACGCCGGCGGCCAGCAGCCCCTCATTGCGGGTGCCGAACTGCGCCTCGTGATAATCTACGACCTCTGCCGCCATGGCAAAGATGGCGGTCATGGAAATGCTGATCAGGATCGAGGACAGGATATAGACCGTCAGGAACAGGGCCGGCACTGCCTCTGTGAAAGGTAGGACGCCATAAAGCAGCAGTGCCGCCGCTAGTGCCACCCGGTTGCCTGTCCGCATGCCCAGCTTTTTCAGGAAGGGCGGGGCGATGGCCGACCCGATCAGCAAGGTGCCTGACACGGCGGGCAGCAGGATGGAGATCATCCAGGGTTGTTTCAGGATGTTGATGGCGAAATAGGCGGTGACCGACAAAACCGCACCGAAGCGGATAAAATTCAGGCTGGCAAAGCCGAACACCACCAGCCAGGCCCGGTTGTGCAGCATGTCGCGGATG
>JAEMSB010000094.1:0-2612 GCA_016463045.1 Niveispirillum sp. | reverse complement strand
AGCGTCAGCAGTACGGTAACCGCCGCCATCAGGACCGCGACCCACAGGAAACCCTGGGCCTGATCCCCGCTGCCCAGCGCTTGGACCAGCGGCATGGTGGCCGCCGTCGCGACGATCACCGACAGGGCGGTGCCGGCGGCCCGCAGACTGCCCAACTGCACCCGTTCATCCTGGCGCACCGTCATCATCGGCATCAAGGCGCCATAGGGGATGTTGACGATGGAATAGAGCAGCCCCAGCACCACGAAGCTGACGCAGGCCCACAGCAGCTTGCCCGTCCCATCCAGCGGTGGAACATAGAAACTGGCCACACAGAACAGGCCGAACGGAACCGCCCCGAACAGGAAATAGGGCCGCACCCGGCCCCAGCGGCTGCGTGTGCGGTCCACTGCCAGCCCGACCAGCGGGTCGAACGCCGCGTCCAGCAGGCGTGACAGCAGGAACAGCGTTCCCACCACACCCACGGGCAGCAGCGCCACATCGGTATAGAAGTACAGCAGAAACGCCCCGACCATGTTCCAGGTCAGGCCGAAACCGAAATCCCCCGCGCCATAGCTCAGCTTGGCGCGCCAGGAAAGCGGCGGGGCGGCGATGCCGCCCCCCTCTTGGTTGATCGACATCGCCGTTTCCTCCGCGTTTCTTATAGGCCCAGCGTCTTGCGCGTCTGGGTCAGGCCGTCCAGTGTCGGGCCTGTCGGCTTGTATTCGAGGCCGATGGCCCCCTGGTATCCCAGGTCACGCAGGATGCCGATATAGCGGGGCCAGTCGATGGTGCCACTGCCCGGCTGATGCCGGCCCGGCACGTCGGCCACCTGCACATGCCCGACCAGATGGAACCGCCCCGCCAGCACTGTGGCCGGGTCTTCCCCCATCACGGTGGAATGGTACATGTCGTAGAGCAGGCGCAAATTGGGACTGTTCACGGTTTCCACCATGTCCAGCCCTTCGGTCGTGCTGACCAGATACATGCCGGGATGTTCAACCCGGTCGTTCAGCGGTTCCAGCAGAAGCAGGATGCCGGCTTCCTCCGCCAGTTTCGCTGCCTGACGCAGGGCCGTGACGGCGGCGTCGAAATGATCCTGACGCGGCACATCGGGCCGGGTGAAGCCGGATGCGACGACCAGGGCCGGCGCACCGGCTTGGCCGGCCGCGATCAGGCTGTCGCGCACGGCAGCCAGGAATTCCCCATGCTGGGCGGGGTCAACGATGGAACGGCGCGGTTCGACCACGAAACTGGCCAGCTTCACCCCGGTCTCTTCCAGGGTCTGGCGGATTTCCGCCAGCGGCTTGTCACGCCACAGATGGAACTCCACCGTGTCAAGGCCGGCATCCCTGGCGGCGCGGATACGGTCAACAAAGGTCGGGTTTTCGGCGGCGAACAGCCACTCGATACAGGGGGCGAGGTACATGATGTCCTCCAGACGGGATATGTTTGACCGGCGACCACCCGGGTGGTGGTCACCGGCGGCCCGCGCATGCGAACCTGGCGCCGAAGCGCTAAAACAGCGATGTCCGAAGGCCGGGGCCGATCAGTATTTCGGCCCCGTGTCCTGGGTGCCCTTCAGCAGCGCCAGCAGGGCGACAGCCGCACCGACCAGGGCGACAATACCCATGACCAGGAAGGCGGCCTGAACCGTTCCGTTTGTCATCGACTTGGCACCGGCGACAAAGAACGGGCTGGTGAACTGTCCCAGGAAGAAGCAGGAGGCCCAGATACCCATGCCACGCCCGCGATGGGCAAAGGGCAGTTTGCTCTGCGCCCAGGAGATCAGGGTGGGGACGGTGACGCCAGCGGCGGCCTGCTGAATGACCAGGAACGCCATCATCCATTTATAGTCCGGCGCCATGCCGATACCGGCCAGACCGATCCCCAGCATCCCGAAGACGCACAGCAGTTGCAAAGATGTGTTGCGCATGCCCATCCAGCCGAAGATCAACGCGCCGACCGGCACCGCCAGACTGGCCATGGAGATCAGGGCACCGGTGCGGGCCGGCGTGTCGATGCCAACCTCGCGGAAGGCCAGGCCACCCTGGATGATGAAGACGTAATAGAGGGAGGAGGCGAACAGCGTCACGGCGCCATACACCATCACGGCGCGCACGGGGAACGCCGTTGCTTCGGCTGTTTCTGCATCCGTCCTGGCCGTCGCCGGTGCCTTGGCGGGTTCAAAGATCATGAAATACATGCCGACAAAAATCGGCAACGCGATTAGATAGATCAGGAACACACCGTTCCAGCTGATGCCCGTCAGCACGCCCGACAGGGCGATGACGCCGGATGCCATGGCCGGCCCGGCCAGCCCCTGGATCATCAGAACCCGCCGGCGCCCCTTGGCATCGTAATAATCGGCGATCAGGGTGTTGACGATGGTCAGGATCGCCGCCTCCGTCACGCCCAGCAGCAGGCGCGACGCGATGACCGCATGCAGGCTGTCCAGGAAATAGGGCAGGGAACCGGCAATCGCGTAGAAGAAGGTCGCCCAGACCAGCAGGGGCCGGCGGCCGAACCGGTCCACCAGCATGCCGGCAAACGGCGCCAGGATGGCGATGGCAAGGCCGGGTGCCGAAACCAGCACCGGCACCAGCAGGGAGGCATTCGCCACATCCTTGAAA
>JAEMSB010000093.1 GCA_016463045.1 Niveispirillum sp. | reverse complement strand
GATCATGGGGCCCTGGACGCATGGACAGCGGTCCGTAACCTATGCGGGGGAGGTGGATTTTGGTCCAGCGGCGACCCTGGACGGCAATCTGGCCCCCGATTACACGGCCCTGCGCCGGGCATTCCTGGATCACCATCTGCTGCGCTGCGCCGATGTGCCCGACCCGCTGCCCCAACCGGTCAGCCTGTTCATCATGGGCGGTGGCCCCGGCGGGCGGAACGGGGAGGGGCGGTGGCGCCATGGCGGGCACTGGCGGTCATTCGCCGCCTGGCCGCCGGCGCAGGTGCGCTCAACTGCCTTCCACCTGTTGCCCGATGGCACCTTGTCGGAAAGGCCCGGTACACCGGGCACCCGTTCCTGGGACCATGACCCGCACAATCCGGTCCCCAGCATAGGCGGGGCGGTGGCCAGCGGTGGCGCCATCATCCCCGCAGGTGCCTATGATCAGCGGGAACGTGAGGGCTGGATGGCGTGTCCACAGCCGGGACGTGCGCTGGCGGACCGGCCCGATGTCGTGGTTTTCCGCACACCGGCCCTTGAAAGGGACATGACGGTCGCCGGCCCGATCAGGGCGCGTCTCTACCTGTCGTCCAGCGCGGTTGATACCGACATCGTGGTAAAGCTGGTGGATGAATATCCGGCGGGCGCGGACGGCACGCCCGGCTTTGCCATGAACCTGTGCCATGGCATCATCCGGGCGCGGTTCCGTGATGGGTTTGAACAGCCGCGCCTGATGCTGCCGGGACAGGTCTATGCGTTCGAGATTGAGATGTTTCCCACCGCCAACCGGTTCCACGCCGGCCATCATATCCGGCTGGATGTGGCCAGCAGCCATTTCCCGCATTTCGATGTCAATCCTGGCACCGGAATGCCGGCGGGTCGGGACCCCGGTAATCCCGTCATCGCGCGCAACAGCCTGCATATGGGGCCGCTGCACCCGTCCCATATCGTCCTTCCCATCCTGCCCGACGATGCCTGACAAGGGTGGGCGGGCATGAGCAATGATGGCCCCGATTTCGGCCTGCGGGCGCTGCGTGCCTTTCACGCCATCGTGAAGACGGGATCGGTCACGGCGGCGGCGACCGATATGGGCCTGACCCAGCCCGCGGTCAGCCGCCTGCTGGCGCAGTTCGAACAGACTATCGGCTTCGACCTGTTCTACCGCGACAAGGGGCGGCTGGTGCCGACGCCGGACGGGCTGCTGCTATTTGATGAGGTGGATCTGGCGCTGGGCAATGTCGAACGGGTACGCGCCCTGGTGCGTGACATCGCCGATTTCCGTGTGGGCCAACTGCGTCTGGTCGCCCCGCCCAGCTTTGCTGAAGGTGTGCTGCCCGACATTATCGACCGGTTCCTGACCCGCTTTCCAAAGGTCCACCTGACCATCGACAGCCGTACTGTGGAAACGGCCAAGACCCTGATCGCCACCCGCGCCGTCGATGGCGGCTTCCTGAAACTGCCCCTGGACCGGCCCGACCTGACCTCCGTCCCGGTGATCAGCAGCGGCACCGTCTGTGTGCTGCCCGCCGATCATCCATTGGCGGCGCGCGCCTGGCTGGACCCCAAAACCCTGAAGGGGGTGCCGTTGGTCCTGCTGGGTCTGGGCCGGCTGTCGCGCGCGCATATCGATGCAGCCTTCGCGCGGGCCGGTGTGCGGCCAGAGGTACGGGTGGAAACACACACCATCGGTTCCGCCTGCGCCCTGGCCGCACGCGGTATCGGCATTTCCATCGTGAATGAGATGCTGGCCCGATCCTATCTGGGGGACCGGCTGGTAGTGCGGCCCTTTCGCCCCGACCTGCGCCACGACTATGCCTTCGTGACTTCGTCCCTGGTGACGCCATCCCGTCTGGCGCAGGAATTTCTGCTGGAGGTGCAGCGATCCCTGGCCTGATGAGTGGCAAAAGGCCTGTTCCGGCCCGGAACAGGCCTGTCACGAGCTGCGGTCAGAACTTGTACCCCGCCGTCAGCGTCCAGGTGCGCGGCTCCGCCACTGCGATGGCGGCGTTGCTGGGCGCGGTGGTGAAGTAGCTTTCGTTGGTCAGGTTCTTGGCCGCCAGCGTCAGGCTCCAGCTGTCATTGTCCGACACAAGGGCAATGGCGCCATTGACCAGACCCACCGTCTCCGTCTGGATCAGGTTGGCGACGGTGGAATAGTAATCGTCCTGATACTGATAATTGGCCGACAGCCGCACCCGCGCCATATCCTGCCAGAAGGCGGGGGTCTCGTAGGTGAAGCCGGCCTGAACGCTCCATGGCGACACCAGGGGCAGATGCTTGGCGCCCGAGGTTGCGCTGTCGGACAGCGGGTTCTTGGACTTGTACTTGTCGTCCATCAGACCCAGATTGGCGAACAGGTCCAGCCCTTCCGCCGCCTTCAGGGTCAGTTCCAGTTCCACGCCATCGACGCGGGCATTGCCGATGTTCTTGATGGCATAGGAGCCGGCGGCGACCTGTTCGGTCTGCTGGAGGTCATAAAGGTCGTTGCGATAGACGGACAGGTTGGCGCGCATGCGCCCATCCAGCCCCGTCACCTTCAACCCGCCTTCATAGGCCCAGACGGTCTGCGGATCATAGACAGTGCCGAACACCACCGGGTTGGCGACCGCCAGCCCGTTGAAGCCCCCGGCCTTGAACCCGCGCGAGACGGTGGCATAGGCGAAGACATCGTCGGTGATCTTGTAATCAGCCCCGATCTTGGGCGACCATGAGCTGAATTTCGGCTCCCGTTTCACGGGCACCAGGGCGATGGCCGGGCCGGGCGCGAAGGGCAGATAGTTCTGGATGGTGCCATCCAGCTTCTTCTTGTCCTCGGTATAGCGCAGGCCGCCGGTCACGGACAGGCGGTCATCCACCTGATAGGTGCCCTGGACAAAGGCGGCGTAGCTGTCGGTGGTGGTGTCGATGGTCTGCGGCAGGACGGGCATGGTGAAGAACTGACCCAGCACCAGCTGGTCCTTCAGCACCTGATGGCTTTCCTCCCGGAAATAATAGAGGCCGGTGATCCAGTTCAGCTTGCCGTCCAGCCCTTCACCCTGGAACTGGATTTCCTGGCTGTACTGATCGGTGCTGCCACGCCCGTCACGGACCAGACCATTGGGACGATAGGTACCGTCGGGATTGCGGATGCCGCCCGACAGGTCGAAGACGAAGCCGTCCTGCGTGCCGACAAAGGCGGAGATGGACCGCACCGTCACATCGCCCCATTCAGCGCTGATATCCAGCGATACCGCCGTCTGGTCGGTGTAACCGTCCGGATCAGTGGTCGACAGGCTGACAAAGCGCGAACCGGCGCGCGGGATGGCGTCTTTGGTGGAAACGGCGTTGGCGGCCAGGGTCGGATAGGTGCCGGCGAAGGTGACGGGGATCAGGTTGGCCGGGCCGTCATTGCGGTCCTTGGTGTGGGTGACCGACAGGGTCGCCTTCAGCCCCTCACGACCATAGAAATGCAGCTTGCCGCGCAGGGCCAGGTTCTCCTGCCCGAACACATCCTTGTTCAGGGCCTCGTTATGCACATAGCCATCCTGGTCACGGTATAGGACGGACAGCGACGCGCCCAGCGCATCCTCGATCACATCGCCCCCCCAGGATGCAGAGCCATAGACCAGATCCTGCGACCCGATGCCGCCCTGCACCTCCGCCCATTCATCCTCGCCCGGCGTGCGGGTGACGATCTTGATGGCGCCGGAGAATGAATTGCGGCCATAAAGCGTGCCCTGCGGCCCGCGCAGAACCTCGACCCGCTGAATATCGGCCAGTTCCATGTTCGACCCGGCCAGACGCCCGCGATAGACATCATCGACATAGAAGGCGACGGCGGATTCAGAGGTGACAAGGCCGCCCGACTGCTCGGTGCCGCCGCGCAGACCCACCTGCAGGGTGGAGCGGCTGGCCGTGACGGGCATCATGATCAGGCTGGGCACGACGGCAGCCAGATCCTCGGCACTGCTGACATTCTGCTCCGCCAGGGTGTCGGCGGTCAGGGCCGTGACGGCGACGGGCGTGGTCTGCAGCGAGGTTTCGCGGCGCTGCGCCGTAACGATGATCTCATCCAGAACCAGAGTGTCGCTCTGCGCCAGGGCCGGCAGTGCGGTTGCGGCGATGGTGGTGGCCAGAAGCAGGGAACGGCCGGAATTGCGGGTGCGGAACATCACGTGTCTATCCTTGGTCGAAGGGTCACAATACCGGCAGGTCACAGAACCATGCACACGGTTTTGATTTCCAAGTAATTTTCAATGGCCCCGGCCCCGCTTTCGCGGCCCCAGCCGGATTGTTTGAAGCCGCCGATGGGCAACGCCACATCCCAGAAGGAATGGCAGTTCACCCAGACCGTGCCAGCGCGGATGTCCGACGACAGTCGGTGCGCCGCCGACAGGTCCTGCGTCCAAACGCTGGCGGCCAGCCCGAATTCGGTGTCGTTAGCGGCGGCAACCACCTCTGCCACATCATCAAACGGCGCGGCGACCACCACGGGGCCGAACACCTCTTCACAGACGATGGCGGATTTCGGATCGGCATTGATGATCACGGTCGGTTCGATGAAGGTGCCTGCCGGCCCCTTCTGCCCGCCGCCGGTCACCAGGGTGGCGCCATCGGCCACGGCCTGATCGATATAGGCTTTCACGCGGTCGGCCTGCCGCTTGCTGACCAGCGGGCCCATCTGGGTATCGGGCGACAAGCCATGGCCCAGACGGATGCTGCGCGCGATCTCCGCCACGCCGGCCACCACCTTGTCAAAGATCGACCTGTGGACATAAAGGCGCGAACCCGCCACACAGACCTGACCACCGTTGAAGAAGATCGCATTGGCAGCCCCGGCGATGGCGGCGTCCAGATCAGCATCCGGCATGATCACAACCGGCGACTTGCCACCCAGTTCCAGGGTTACCTTCTTCAGATTGCCCTTGGCCCCATCCAGGATGGCGCGGCCGGTCTGGGTGGAGCCGGTGAAGGCCACCTTGTCCACGTCCTTGTGCGCCGCAAGGGCCGCCCCTACGACGGAACCCAAGCCGGTGACCACATTCACCACGCCTGCCGGTAACCCTGCCTCGACCAGCAGTTCGGCCAGACGCAGTGCGGTCAGGGAGGTTTCCTCCGCCGGTTTCAACACAACCGTACACCCGGCGGCCAAAGCCGGGGCCAACTTCATAGCGTGCATGATAAGCGGGGAGTTCCAGGGCGTGATGGCGGCCACCACGCCCACCGGTTCCTTGGTGGTAAAGGCCGCGACCCGCTTGCCTGCCGGCTGATAATTGATGCTGGACGGGATCGTATCGCCCGTCACCTTGGTGCACAGCCCGGCGAAAAAGCGGAACTGTTCGGCGGCCATCGGAATTTCGGCCCAGCGCCCGACATACAGGGCCTTGCCCTGGTCCAGCGTTTCCAGTTCCGACAGTTCGTCGATATGGGCGTCGATCAGATCGGCGATGCGCCACAGCAGGCGGGCGCGCAGGGCCGGCGTCATCGACCGCCACTCACCCTCATCGAACGCCTTGCGCGCCGCCGCGACGGCGCGGTCCACATCCCCGGCATCGGCGGCGGCAATCTCCGCCAGAACCTCACCGGTAGCCGGATTGACGGTGGGCAGCGTGCGCCCCGCCGCCGGGTCCACCCATTGCCCGCCGATCAGCAGCTGATGGCGCGGCTTCTTCAGCCATTCGCGGACAGTTTCCTGTGTCGGCGCAATGTTTTTGATCTGCATATCCCGTAACTCCCAGGTTCCGCCACAGCTACCATGGCCGGTGCTGTCGTTCTGGAAGGTAATTGTGGGCAAGGAAACGCAGTGTGGCAGGTTCAATCTCTCCTTTATCCGCTGTGTGGCGATAAATGTAATTGTGATCTTTTCTGTCCAAAGCCTGCGACAAATTTGACCAT
This sequence comes from Niveispirillum sp., assembly GCA_016463045.1. GTDB lineage: Bacteria > Pseudomonadota > Alphaproteobacteria > Azospirillales > Azospirillaceae > Niveispirillum. The sequence continues at coordinate 5,268 of JAEMSB010000093.1, read as the reverse complement.
CAATTGTCCATTATTCGTCTGACCACGTGGCGGATAACCGGTGCGGTCATTCTGACGACGGTTTCTTTCCATGGCAGGCTTGAGGAAACTTCAACAACCGAATGATTGGCGTTGCCGTTATTCCTGCAAGAGGGAAGTTCATGTCGAAAAACCGGGTATTGATGCCGTTCGTGGCTGCCAGCCTTTGTCTGGGCAGCCTGTCCTGCTCCGCCATCGCCCTGGCGGCGGGGGAGGGCTGGCGCAATCCGTCACTGTCGCCGGACGAACGGGCCCGGTTGCTGGATGCGGAACTGACGCTTGATGAACGGATCGGTCTGCTGCACGGGCCGATGGCCCTGACCTTCCCCGGCGGCCCGCCCATTCCGGCGGGGTCGGTCGGCGGGGCCGGCTTCATCCCCGGTGTGCCGCGCCTGGGTATTCCGGCGCTGACGGAAACCGACGCCAGCCTGGGTATCAGCAATCCCGGTGAGGTGCGGCCCGGCGATACCGCCACCGCCCTTCCGGCCAGTCTGGCGCTCGCCGCCAGCTTCAATCCCCGGCTTGCCTATGAAGGCGGTGCCATGATCGCCAAGGAGGCGGCGGCGCGGGGCTTCAACGTGCTGCTCGCTGGCGGCGTCAATCTGGCCCGCGATCCGCGCAATGGCCGTAATTTTGAGTATCTGGGGGAAGACCCGTGGCTGGCCGGCATTCTGGCCGGTGAAAGCATCAAGGCTATCCAGGACCAAAACATCATCTCCACCGTCAAGCATTTCAGCCTGAACGGGCAGGAGACGGGCCGCTTTTACGCCAATTCCATCATCAAGGAGGCCGCCCACCGCGAAAGCGACCTGCTGGCCTTCCAGATCGCCATCGAGAAGGGCCAGCCCGGCTCCGTCATGTGCGCCTATAATCTGGTGAATGGCGATTATTCCTGTGGCAATGATCACCTGCTGAACGGCGTGCTGAAGGGTGATTGGGGCTATAAGGGCTGGGTCATGTCGGACTGGGGGGCGGTCCACGCCACCGACTATGCCATCAAGGGCCTGGATCAGCAGTCGGGCGAACAGCTGGACAAGCAGATATGGTTCGGCGAACCGCTGAAACAGGCGGCCCTGGCCGGAACGGTGCCGGAGGCGCGCCTGTCCGACATGTCGCGCCGCATCCTGCGTTCCATGTTCGCCGCCGGCCTGTTCGACGGCAAGCCCGGCAAGCCACAGATCGATCTGGCGGCACATGCGGCGGTGGCCAAGAAGGTGGCCGATGAAGGCATCGTGCTGCTGGCCAACAAGGGTATCCTGCCGCTCAACGGCGGGGCCGGTAAGAAGATCGTGGTGATCGGCGGTCAGGCGGATGCCGGCGTGCTGTCGGGTGCGGGTTCATCGCAGGTCACGGGCATCGGCGGCAATGCCCGTGTGGTGCCGGTGGGCGGCGACGGGCCCATGGCTATGTGGGGACGGCAGGTTTTCCATGCCTCATCCCCGCTGAAGGCCCTGCGCGCGGCTCTGCCGGACGCCACCATCAGTTTCGCAGACGGGCGTTATCCGGCAGAGGCGGCGGCCGCCGCCAAGGCCGCCGATATCGCCATCGTCTTCGCCAACCAATGGATGGCCGAAGCGCTGGACGCCTATGACCTGTCGCTGCCGCAGGGCCAGGATGAGATGATCCAGGCGGTGGCATCCGCCAATCCCAACAGCATCGTGGTGCTGCAGACCGGTGGCCCGGTCCTGATGCCCTGGCTGGACAAGGTGGGGGCCGTGGTCGCCGCCTGGTACAGCGGGCAGAAGGGCGGGGAATCCATCGCCGATGTCCTGACCGGTCGGGTCAACCCGTCGGGCCGCCTGCCGCTGACCTTCCCGGCCAGCCTGGATCAGTATCCGCGCCGCGATCTGCCGGGCTGGGGACTGCCCAAGAAGCAGCAGTTCGATGTGGTCTATGATGAAGGGGCCGATGTCGGTTACCGCCGCTTCGCCGCCCTGGGCATGAAGCCGCTGTTCCCCTTCGGCCACGGCCTGTCCTACACGACCTTCGCCTATGACAAGCTGTCGGTGAAGGGTGGCGACACGCTGACCGTCAGTTTCCGCGTCACCAATACCGGCGCGGTGGCCGGCAAGGATGCGCCGCAGGTCTATCTGACCGGTGCCGGGGGCGTGAAGCTGCAACGTCTGATCGGCTTCGACAAGGTCGATCTGAAGCCGGGTGAGACGCGCGTGGTAACGCTGAAGGCTGATCCGCGCCTGCTGGCGAACTTTGACGAGGCGGGCCGGCAATGGCGGGTCGCGGGCGGCACCTATGAGGTGACGGTGGGGCCATCGGCGGAAAAGGCGGCCCTGACCGGTACTGCCAAGGTCACAAAACGCGTGATGAAGCCGTAAACATTGGAGGGGCCGGCGATATTCCGCCGGCCCTTTTCATTTCAGCACTTCGCCAACTGCGCAATCGCCTCCTCAATACCGATGACATCGGCATATTTGGCGTTCAGATCGAACAGGTTGGCCTCATGCACGCGGGCATCGCGGTCGCCCACGGCGTCGCGCACCACCAGCGGCACGAACCCGTGCTGACAGGCATCTAGCGCCGAGGCGCGGACACAGCCAGAGGTGGACAGGCCTGAAATCAACAACGTGTCGATGCCGCTGGACGCGAGCGTGGAGGCCAGAGAGGTGCCGAAAAAGGCGCTGGCATATTGCTTGGTGATCACCGGCTCCCCCGCCGCCGGCTGCAGCCCCTCCGCGAAGGAGGCCCAGTGCGGGTGCAGGCCGCGTTCGAAACAGGACAGGGCCTTCACCTTGCGGAAGAAGATGCCCCCATCCACGCCGCCGGGCGTATAGGCGACATTGGTGTGGAAGACCGGGATGCCGGCGGCGCGCGCGGCGGTCAGCAGCGTGACCGCCCCCGCCAGCGCCTTTTCCACCCCGGCATAAAGCGGGCAGGCGGGGTCCAGATAGGCATTCACGAAATCGATGATCAGCAGGGCCGGGCGCTTGCCCCAGCCAAGGCGGTTGCCGAACCCGGCCTGGGCATAATCGGCATTCAGATCGGTGGCCATGATCGGCGGTCCCCTGTGCAAAAGAAAACGGCCTTCCCCGATACGCGACGGGGAAGGCCGTGACTTGTCTGTTCGCTGCGTCTGACCGTCAGTTGAACAGAAGCGGTGCGATCTGTTCCAGATAGGCGCGCCAGTTGGTCCAGGTGTGGCCGCCGCCGCTTTCGACATAGGTATAGTTGATACCGTAATCGCCCAGGATCTGGCGGAAGGGCGGTGCCATCTGGATGACGAAATCCTCCTTGCCGACGGCGTAGAAGACCAGACCACCGGCCTTGGCCCGGGCCTTCAGGGCGGCGTCATTGACCTTGCGGTAATTCGCCGTCTGTTCTGCCGACAACATGCCGATGGAGAAGACACCGATGGACCCGAACACGTCCGCGCGCGGCAGGCCGAACTGGATCGTGTGCGCCCCGCCCATCGACAGGCCGACCATGGCGCGGGTTTTGGCCGCCGCCTGGGTGCGGAAATGCTTGTCGATATAGGGGATCAGGTCCTTGTGCAGGTCACCGCCGAAATCGGTATTCTCCATGCCCTGCACGCCCTCACGCGTTGGCGTGTGGCCATAGGGCATGACGATGATCATCGGCTTGGTCTTACCCGCCGCGATCAGGTTGTCCAGGATGTAATTGGCGTTGCCCTTCATGGTCCAGGCATCGTCGCTGTCGCTATAGCCATGGACCAGATACAGCACCGGGTAGCGGTCCTTGCCGCCCGCCTCATACCCCGGCGGGGTATACACATGGGCGCGGCGCGTGATGCCCAGGGTGGAGGATGGATACTCCACGACTGACACGACGCCATGCGGTACCTCGGCCTTGTAGAACTGATTGGACTTGCCGTCACCCGGTAGCTGCACAATCGATTGCACGCCACCCAAAGCTTCGGCAAAGCGGGTGCCGCGCGGATCGGCGATGCGCATGCCGTCGACCTTGAAGACATAGGTATAGACGCCGGCATCGACGGCGCCCGTCGTGGTCACCGACCAGTAGCCGTCGGCGTCCTTGGTCATGGGCAGGCCCGGCGGCTTGCCATCCAGACCCATGGGAACGCTGTTCATTTCCTGCGGCAGGGCGACGACTTCCTTGGCGTCCTTGGCGCACAGGCGGAAGGTGACGCGACCATCGGGCAGATGTTCGACCGATTGATATTCCAGCGGCGGCTGGAAGAAGGTCCGGGCCTCACAGGCGGGCTGGGCCGCCTGGGCCGGCAGGGCTGCCAGGACAAGCGGCAGGGCGGCAACAGCGGACAGTAAAAGCTGGCGCATGATCGCTCCTAGTAAGGCGTGGCGTGGCCTCAAAAATCGCGCCCAGGGACAAGGTTGTCCCCAAGGGCGCGACTTTATGCTCAGAACTTGTACTTCGCCTGGATGCCCAGGGTGCGGCCTTCACGCAGACCGACATTCAGCGTCGAATAGGTGAAGCCGATGGTTGGCTGGAACAGGATATTGTCGCTGACCGTGGTGTAACGACGGCTGTCGAACACATTGTTGGCGAACACATCGACCGACACAGCACCGACCGTCACGCCGGCGCGGGCGTTGAAGATGTGGCTTTCGGGCGTCTTTACCACATTGGCCACATCCGACCAGACGCCGGACTTGTAATTGTAATCGACGCGTGCGAACCAGCTGGCATCTTTCCACTGATCGAATTCGCCATTGAACATCACGCCGCCTGAGGCGGAATGCTTGGACGTCGCCGGCAGTTCATTGCCGGAGAAATCGGTGCTGCCGACCAGGAAGGTAACCAGCGGGGCGTTGTAATCCTTGATCTTGCTGTCGTTCAGCGCACCGGCTGCCGTCAGCGTGATCATGTTAGTCAGGCGGAACGACCCATCAAATTCCAGGCCCTTCATGTCGGAATTGCCGCTATTGATGGTGCCAAACACGCTGCCGAAACCACCGGTGGGCGTTACGAAGGTCTGGATGACCTGGTTCAGCTGATCGCGCCACTGCGAATAATAGGCGGCAAAGGCATAGCGCAGACGGTTGTCGACGCCGGTGCCCTTCAGGCCGATTTCGTAGGTGGTGACCTTTTCCGGGCTGACGAACAGGTCGATGCCCAGCGTCTTGGCGATGGTCGCGGCCTGACCGGTATAGGTGGTCACACCGGAATTCAGCGATGCCGGGTTCACGCCCTTGGCCACGGAGGCGTAGGTCATGACCTCATCGGTCCACTGATACTGGGCGATCACGCGGGGCAGAAAGTTCTTGTAGGTCTGTTCCGCCAGCTTCGACCCGGCCT
>JAEMSB010000092.1:10856-11197 GCA_016463045.1 Niveispirillum sp. | reverse complement strand
GGTCAGCAGGCCAGGACGCACGATGGTGCGGGTATAATCGACATCCTTCTTCTGGTTATCGCGGCGCAGACCCAGCGTCACGTCCAGTGCCTCGGTCACGGCATAATTCACCTGACCGAACAGGGAAATGGCCTCCGTGACATATTCCTGGTTGGTGGCGACAGCACCGATCAGCGACGTGCCAGCCTGGGGCAGCACGTCGAGGTAATCAAAATTTCCCCACTTATCGTGGTAATAGTAAGCGCCCGCGATATAGCCAAACTTCTCATGATCGGGGGAGGTCAGGCGCAGCTCCTGTCCGAAACTCTCGTTATGTTCCGTGGCGCCGCGCAGGACGGGGG
>JAEMSB010000092.1:0-10846 GCA_016463045.1 Niveispirillum sp. | reverse complement strand
GATCAGCCGTTTCATGTCATATTCGCATAGCCGGTGACGGCGGTCAGCGTATGGTCACCCAGCGCCAGGTTGATGGTCGAGTTGGTGCGCCAGCCCTGGGTATAGTCGAATATGTTGTCGAAGCCGGGCCGCACGGCGCCCCGGCTGACATACTTCACGCCCGCCGTGAAGGCCGCGTCGCCATACAGAGCCGCCGTCTGCGCCAGTCGGCCCAGCGTATCCGCACCGGCGTAGAAAGTCTGTCCGTCGCGGTCGATCCAGTGGGCCTGCGCCGACACGATCCATTCCAGCGTGTCATTCGGCTCCCATCGGGCCGTCGCCCGCAGGGCCTTGCGGTTGCTGGTCTGCTCGTCCTTGCCGGTCAGGCCGTTGCGGATCCAGCCGCCCTCGTTGGAGAACTGGCCGGCAAGGCGCAGGCCGAACGTCTCGTTCACCGGCAAGTTGATTGCCGCATCCATAATGTCGGAACCCAGCTCGAACTCATGCATGTAGCTGGCTTCATAGCCGAAATCGGCACCGGGCTTTTTTGTGGTCAAGGTCAACGCGCCAACGCTGGTATTCTTGCCCAGGATGGCGGCCTGCGTGCCCTTTACGATCTCCACCCGCTGCACATCGAACAGGGCAGCGGCATAGTCGCGGGCATGACCGGCAAAGACACCGTCGATGAACAGGCCGATGGTCTGTTCAAAACTGTCATTGGACGAACTGGTTCCCAGGCCGCGCACCACAGGATTGATGGTACCGCCGGGGGCCGATTGCATGCGGATACCCGGCACGACCTGAGTGATCTGGTCCAGCGAAACCACGGCGGCACGGGTGAAAGCCTCGCCCTCCACGACAGTGACGGACGCCGGCACCTCCTGCAAAGGCTGCGCCCTCTTCAGGGCCGTCACAATGATCTCCTCCAGAACGGCACCATCGACCGGGGGCTGTTCCTGCGCCATGACGCCATGGCTGGCGGTCGCCATCAAACCAATCAGCATCGCACGCGAAAAACCGCGCATCGCTTTCCTCCCTGTTTTGTGATTGTCGACGCTGGCATCGGCGTCGCTGCTTTCTTGGGGCCTCTCCTTGCTGGAGAGCACAGACGTTATTTAGTCCATGTGGTATATTTAGAAAAACCCAATGTGCCGTATGGTGAATAATTTTGACTACGATGGAATGCAGTCCAAGGGCAGCAAAGGGCATTCACCAGGGGAATTTCCCAGGCGTCGAAAACCTAGTTCCAGGACTGTCTGCTAATGACAATCTCTTGTATCAGGAACCCTTGCGGTCGCGCTTCTTCGGTGGTTCACAGAAGAACAGGGCCAAACAACACTCGACATGACGGTCGATAAAGGCGGGTTCCAGTGGCGATTGGCCGATGATCCGCGCTGCTTCCGGCGCCTGCATGAAAATGCGGGTGGCCGCGCCGATGAACAGATAGTGGAGGTGATGGGGATCGCCCTCCACGAACTGCCCCTTGGCCTGACAGGACCGGATCAGGTCGGCAACCAGATGGAAATAGCCCTTCAGGTAATCGCCGACCATGGCATCCAATTGCGGGCTGGCCCCGCTGGACGAATGGGTCATCAGACGGTGGAGATTGAGGTTCCCCGCGCTGTAACGCACGAAATCCTCCAGTACCAGACGCAGCTTGACGGCGTCATCCACCCCATGCAGGCCCGCCAGCCTTTCACGTTGCTTGGTCGTGAAGGTCTTGACCGTGCGGTCCATCGCCGCCTGCCACAGACCTTCCTTGCCATTGAAGTGATAGGTGACCAGCGTGTGCTTGGCATCAGCCGCGTCGGCCATGGCCCGGGTCGACGCCGCCTCGAACCCACGGGCCGCGAACTCAGCGATGGCGGCCTCGACAATACGCTCACGCGTGTCGATGGCGCGCTGCTGCTGGCGGCGGCGCACAGGCTTGTTTTCGGGCGTCTCGGGTTCGATCGACATGGCATCTATCTATACGAGACCAAAGGGCTTCTGCCAGTCCATTCTATCGGGTCACTTCCCCCCTGCCACGCGCGTCTGAAGGCTGTGATAGTTAGCGGCACGGCGGGCCTCGTCCAGGCGCATGCCACCGGCCACGGCGGCCGGGATACGGTCCTCCGCCGCCTCGATCTGCTCGGCGATGGACAGCACCTCGGCCAACTTGTCGGCGGGGATGGCCAGGACGCCGTCGGCGTCGCCAACCAGCCAGTCGCCTGGCGCCACGCGCACGCCCGCCACCTGCACCGGCACGTTATAGGCATCGGCCGTCACCCGGTCCTTGCCCGTGCGCATCGTGTTGCCGCGCGCGAAGACGGGATAGCCCAGTTCCACGCAACGGTCACTGTCGCGGCAGACACCGTCGATGACCGTGCCGGCGATACCTTTGGCATGGGCGACGAAGGTCAGGATGTCGCCCCAAACCGTCTGGTTGGGACGTCCGTCATTGTCGATGACAACGACGGAACTGGGCGCAACATCATCAATATAATCGCCGACCACCCCACCCGTCAGTCCCACCGGCAGCATACGGATGGTGAAGGCGGGGCCGGTAAAGCGCATGGTGCGGGCCACGGGCATGATGCCCACCGCCTGCCCATCGACCCCCAGCCGGTCCAGCGCATCGGACAGGGCCGTGACCCCGGCCTTCTTCAGCCGCTCGGCCCAATTCGCATCGGTCATTTTACGGTCTCCGGCTTTTTCAGCATGTCTTCGTAGTTGGCGCCCATCACATCGCCGATGGGTATGCCGGCATCAATGTCGCGGGCCATCAGGGTCTCGCGCGCCAGGATATCGTCGGCCACGGCGATCACCTGTTCCAGCCATGCAGCCGGAGTAAAGACCACGCCGCTGCCATCGGCCACCAGCCAGTCGCCCGGCATGACGGCCAGCCCGGCAATGGTGACGGGACAGTTGAAATCATGTTCTGCCACACGGCCCCGCGCCGTGACCGGCACCGGTGCCCGGGCAAAGACGGGAAGGCCCAGATCTCGGCTTTCATCCACGTCGCGGCAGGCGCCATCGACGATGACCGCCGCCATACCCCGGCCCACGGCCCCCCGGCTCAACAGCCCGCCCCAGCCCGACACGTCGGTGCGGCCGCGATGTTCGACAACGATGACGTCGCCCGCCTCCGCCGCCATCACGGCACCGGCCCCCAGATGACGCTTGGGCAGATCGGGCAGCGGTGCGCCCAGCTTCACCGTCACCGCCCGTCCCGCCACACGCCGGCCCGGCAGGGTCAGGGGCGACAGGCCGACGACGACGCCGGACAGGCCCAGCTTGTCCAGCGCGTCCGACACGGTGCAACTGTCGAACCGCATCAGGCGCTTCACGATTTCTGCATCAGCCATGATCGGTCACCATGGCAATGGCGTCACACTGCACCAGCATGTTGGCGGGCAGATGTTCGTAGGTCAGCGTATGGCGGGCCGGGCGGGACGCCTCATCCGGGAAGGCCTTCAGCCATTCCGCGTTCACGGCGGCCCGCGCCTCCGGCACCTTGGCATAGATGGTCATGCGGGCAATATCGCCCATGCCCGCCCCGGCGGCGGCCAGGACACGCCCCAACTGGCAGAACATCAAGCGCGCCTGCTCGGCCACATCGTCGGGCAGTTTGCCCGTGGCCGGGTCCAGGCCGTAGATGCCGCCCGTCGCCACCAGTCCGCCGACGCGCGACGCGGCGGGAATGGGCTGGGCGCCGTGATTGAACCCTTCGACATTGATGCTGCGCCTTGCGGTGCTCATCCGTAACCTCCCTTTTCAGGCGCCCCAGGCCGCAAAGCCGACGCCGATGCCGGTGCCCGCCGGCGTGCGCCGGATCGGTTCATATTCGGTCCAGGACAGCGGCAGATGCCCGGCGGCACCCGCCGTCATCACCCAGTTCAAAATCTCCGATGACCCGGAATTCAGCGCTTCGGGCGGGATGGAGCGCAGCAGCGCCTCTTCGCCAGGCTTCAACCCCGCCAGTACACAGCGGTCCAACGCCTCATCCACCACGAAATGCGACAGCCCCCCCGATGCCACCACGGCCACCCGCGCATCGGACGGGCTGTCCTTGATCGCCTCCCGCAGCAAGCGGCCGATATCGAAGGCGCGGGCCGCCATCATGACATTGGGCGGAAAATAGGTGTTCAGCAGGACGGGCAGCATGGGGATGGCGCGGTCGAGAAACAGACGTTCAGCCACGAAGCCGAAGGCATGGCCAAAGCCGGCCTTCACCGGATCATCCACCTTCGATACCGCCCCGATATCGACATGGCGGCGGATCAGACCGGCGATGAGGTCGCGGGCCAGTTCCGGCGCGCCGGGAAAGCGATGCACCTGGTCCATGGCATAGCCCTTGGCCATTTGGTGCATCCAGGCCGGCTTGTCGTCACGCCCCCAGACATCATTGGTGGCGATCTCCGCTCCGTAATAGATCGAGATGGCGGGCGTGTTGGACAGGGGGAACAATTCCCCCTGATCATCGCCGATCACCATGACAACATCCGGTGTAGCCGCCGCAAGTGCATCGGCCAACCGGTCCAGCCCCGCCTGACAGCGCACGGCAGCGTGTTCGAATTCCTGCGGCGTGGCGATAGCGGCATAGGCATCGCCGCGTTCCGCCCGTAATTCCGCATAGGAAACGAACCGCCCGTCGGACAGGTTCAGCTGTTGGTTGGAAAGGTCGGCCTGTGCCTTGTGCTGCCATTCGCTCCAGTCGATGGTCAGCAGCGGGCTGTGAGAGGCGGCCAGCCCCAGCACGATCTCAGCCATGGCTCACCCCGGAAGTCCGTTGAACAGGCGGCGGGCATTGCCCTCGAAAATCCTGTGCCGGTCGGTCGCCGTCAGGAAGCCCATGGCCTCGATATCCGGCTTCATATCGTCATAGGAACGACCGCTATCAGGGTTGATCTGGCTGCCACTGCCAATGCGTTCAGTACCGAAACAGACCGCATCCGTTCCCACCACCTTCAGCAGCAATTCCACCGACAAAGGCGAATGCAGGCAGGTGTCGAAATGGAAGGCGCGGAGCGCGTCGTCGAAGCTGCCCAGCGTTTCCGACAGCTTGCCCTGCACCCCGTCCTTGCCCAGATCGGGGAAGGCCCCACGCTCCGCCCGCCAGCGACCGATCTGGTACGGCACGGAACCGCCGCCATGCGCCACGATGATCTTCAGCTTTGGGAAGCGCTGCATCACCCCGGCCTTGATCATCGACAGCAGCGCGATGGAATGCTCGGTGATGAAATGGTTGGCGTAGGTCTCCCGCCCGTTGCAGCAGGAACAGGCATGGATGAGGGCAGGCACATCATGCTCGCACATCTTCTCATAGAGCGGGTACCAGTAGGGATCGCCCATGGGCGGCACATAGCCCGTGCCCTCTGCCGGATCGGGATTGATCAGGATGGAGTTGAAGCCCAGTTCCGTGATGCAGCGTTCCATCTCCGGGAACACACGCTCGATCGGTTCACCCGGCACCTGCGGCAGGCCGGCCATCCCGGCGAACCGGGTCGGGGCCAGACGCACCTTCTGGGCGATGGCGTTGTTGGTCCAGCGGGTCCAGATATCGACGAGCCGGCACCCTCGCGAATGCAGCATGGTGAAGGGCCGGGGCGAAACCATCTGGTAATCCGTACCCACCATGTCCAGCGCCTTGAACAGGGTCTGGAGATAGTCGAGATACCGGTCGTCGGAGATTTTCGGCTCCATCCCGGAATAGTGGCCGTCGCTGCCGACCAGCATCATGCCGCCGGCATTGAACTCGGGCGGTGCCCAGAGATGGGAGTGGACGTCGATGATCACGGTTTTATCTCCCGTTCTTCAGAGATTGTAGATTTCGAGCGTCAGGGCACCGGCCCGCACACGCTCCAGAATGCCGGCTTCCTTGGCGTCGCGGTCGCGCGCCGCCTGGACTAATGCCAGAGCGTCGGCGGCAGGCAGGATCATGACGCCGTCGGCGTCACCCACGACCAGATCGCCCCGACGAATGGTCACCGCACCGATGCGCACCGGCTCTCCCACGGCACCATCGCCCTTGGGGTCCTTGGCCGTGCCCTGGATGCAGATGGCGCCCGCGAAGGTCGGCAAGCCCAGGTCGATCAGTTGCTGGCTGTCGCGCACCCCGCCGGTGATGATCAGTCCGGCGGCACCCAGTGCGATGGCGGAGGTCGCCATGATCTCCCCCCAATAGCCGAATTCCACACCCGGCCCGCATTCCACCACCAGAACGTCACCGGGCGTCAGGGACGCCAGGGCCTTGTGGATCCACAGATTGTCACCGGGCGGGCAGCGGACCGGCAGGGCCGGTCCCTGCACACTCATGCGCCAGTCGATGGGCTTGATAGATGATGGCAACGCGCCACGCCGGCCAGCCACTTCATGCAGACTGGCGCTAGAGATCGTGGCGGCATAGGGCCATGCCGGCATTCGATCCTCCCCGGGTTGTTTTGATTTTCGTCAGATTAATTTATTCATATGGCATATTTTAGAAAGGTATTTTATCCATTAAACTGGCCCGACATAGGTGACGACAGCCTTGCGGGACAGCAAGAACAGGCCGACACCAACGCTAGCTGCCACCAAGCAGACCACAATCAGACCAACGGCCAGCGGATTGCCCGCCCCTTGCGCCAGCCACGCGAAGAAGGCGGCAGCCAGTGGCCTCACGCCCAGCGCCAGCGTGCTCATGCAGATCAGCAGCAGGGCGGTCATTGTGGCCTGCATCGGACGCGGGACGATGGAATCGATGGCGGCCAGCACATTGTTCCCACCACCGCCGGCCAGGAACAATCCGCCCAGACCAGAGCCAGAAACCCCGTCGATGTCGTCTGCAACGGGGCTGCCAGACAGAACGCGCCACCGGCAAGCCCGCAGGCGGCGGAAACCAGGGGCAAGGCGTCGGGCCGCTTCAGCCGCCGCGTCAGCATCGGAACCAGGATGGTGCCCCCCACCAGGGCCAGCATATTGAACAGGCCGTAGGTGCGTCCCGCTTCAGCCACCGGCATGCCGAAAGTGCGCGACAGGAAGGTCGGCCCCCAGGCCAGATAGGCATTGGTCATGATCTGCAGGCAGCCCGCCCCCAGGAACAGCGCGAAGTAAAGCCGGGCATTGCCGGTGGCGTGGCGCATCACATCGCGCAGGCTCGGGGCCTTGTCCCCCTTCGATCTGATCTTTCGCGCAGGCTCGCGCGCCACCAGGGCGAATAGGCCGGCAAGCGCCAGACCAGGCACGCCGACCATGACAAAGATCACTTGCCACAGCTTCATTCCCCCCAGTTCGCCAGATGGCTCCACCGCATAGATCCAGCCGATGGCCAGGGCCGCCACGATATAGGCGCCCGACGCGCCGAACATGCCGCAAGCATTGTAGATGCTGGCCGCCAGCCCTTGCTTTTCCTTGGGCAAGGCATCACCGATCAGGGAATATGTGGCGGGTGTCAGTACGGCCTCGCCCACCGCCAGCCCGATGCGCAGCAGCACCAGCGTCAGGAAGGTGGAACTGAAACCCGACAGGATGGTGCAGCAGGACCAGAGCACCACCCCGCCCAGGATCAGCCGGCGACGATCGCCCTTGTCCGCCAGCCGGGCGACGGGAATGCCGACCAAACCATAGAAAACGGCGAAGGCCGTCCCGAACAGAAAGCCGATCTGCACATCTGAGACGCCCAGGTCGGCCTTCAGCGGCCCGACCAGCAGGCCCCGCACGAAACGGTCGACAAAGGAGACGATGTAAAGGGTCGACAGGATAGCCACCATGGACCAGGCGCGCAGCGTCCCGGTCGCGGCGCCAAGCGGGCCCGCGTTCATGCTACCTCCGAAAAAGCGGTTAAGGATCAGTCGCCGGCCAGTTGCCGCAAATCCCGTTTCAGGATCTTGCCGCTGGCATTGCGCGGCAGGTTATCGACAAAGATCACACGCTTGGGCGTCTTGAAGCCCGCCAGATGCGCCGCACAATGGGCCAGCAGATCAGCTTCGGTCAGATGCGCACCCTCCTTGGGCACGATGAAGGCCGTTACCGCCTCGATCCAGCGCGGATGCGCGGTGCCAACCACGGCCACCTCCGACACGGCAGGATGAAGGTAGATAGCCTCCTCGACTTCACGCGAGGCGACATTCTCGCCGCCAGTCTTGATCATATCCTTCTTGCGGTCAACGACTGTGATATAGCCTTCATCGTCCATGATCCCCAGATCGCCGCTATGGAACCAGCCACCGGCGAACGCCTCTTCGGTGCGCTGCGGGTCACGCCAATAGGCGGTCATCAGTTGCGGCGACCGGTGGACGATCTCCCCTACTTGCCCCACCGCCACATCACTCATGTCTTCATCGACGATCCGCGTCTCAACATGCAGCGTCGGGCGGCCGGCAGCGCCTGCCTTGCGCTCCTGATCCTCCGGCTGGAGAACCGCAGCCACCGGCGCAATCTCCGTCTGACCATAACAGTTCCACAGGCGCAGGCCTGGCAACCGTTGCCGCAATTCCCGAAGCACCTCGACGGGCATGATCGAGGCACCGTAATAGCCATGGGTAAGACTGGATAGCCGCGCCGGCTCAAACAAGGGTGAACGCAGCAGGGATATCCATACGGTTGGCGGCGCGAAGAAGGACGTAATGGCATGCTGTTCGATCAACGGCAGCACCACATACGGCGCAGGAGACGCGGCAATGACGTTGGTCGCGCCCATGTGCAGCGACGGCCCCAGGAAAGCGTCAAGCTGCGCACAATGGAAAAGCGGCAGGACATTCAGGACGCGGGCATGAGGCGACCAGCCACAATCGGCGATGCAGCTCCGATACTGCCACATCACGGCCTCATGGCTCAGCATTGCGCCTTTGGGCCTGGATTCCGTTCCGCTGGTATAGATGATCTGGGCAATGGAACGACCATCCACGGGAACCGGCGACGGCAGGGTACCGCGCAGCAGCGAGGCTATAGCCAGCGCACCCTCCACCGAAAATGACGTGTTGTTCCCTGGCATCGCATAGCGATGGGAAATCCCAACCCGATCCGCTGCGGACAAGGCGGTTGCGGCACAGGAAGCATCGACAAATAATGCCGAGCTGCCGCTGTGCAGCAGGATGTAGGCGACATCATCTACCGTCAGCATGAAATTGATCGGCACCAGCACGGCGCCCGCTCGGGCAACAGCAAAGCGCAAAGCCACGAACCAGTTGCTGTTGCGCGACATCAGCGCCACCCGATCCCCCGGCGCCACACCGATTGACAGCAGCCCCGCCGCCAGTTCACTGACCAGAGCATCCAATTGTATATAGGACCATTCCTGTTCCCCGAACCTGATGGCCAGCTTCCCGCGCGCCCGCCGGGCTGTCCGGGACAGCATGTCGCTCAATGTTTGGCGACGCTCCTCTCCCCGGGGGCCGGCAGATCGTCCCAAACACAAATCGTCATCAGCGACCGGTGCCCGATCCAAAGCCTTATCGTCTGCAAAGCCTTATCGTCTGCACTGCCCACGATCCATTCCTCCGCATTATCCACCGACCTCACAGTCGATTATTTTTCTAAATGAAAGATATAGAATTTCAAATTTGCCAACGTGGAATATTTATTGTACGGACGTCAGGCAGCGAGGGCATTCTGCGCCGGTGCCCGCAATGCGTTTCTGATCCACCATCAAATCGGAAACAAGCTCAAGGATGCGCGGGTCCAGATCGGCAAATGGATCAGGGAAGCGGACGCTCCGATCAGACAGTCAAACATAACCTTCCAAACACCCAGAAACGATTCACCGACGCTGCCTGCCATGACTTCAACAGAATCCCGCCATCAACCACAACAAAAGGGTGCAAAAAATAAAAATGCTCTACAATTTTTACAAAGTACAATTTATCACATAGAAATAAAACATGAATTATTTAGTAACTTGAAAATATTTGTGTATTTATTAAAATATTGAAAATAAATACATTAAACATACAAAAGAATTCAAGGAAACATAAATCACATTAATCAATGGACATTACCCATACCCACAATATATCAATGGCAAATTGACAGAAGCGGTAACTCAATGGGCTGAGACGATGCGAATTAGGGTGCGGCTTTGCGCACAACCGCTCCTTACCAATGAAACGGCCATGGCGACCGGTCAGTCGCTGAATGCGTTATATGAGATGTTATCGTCTAGTTTAGCGATCCATCTGCCCCCGGTCGTCGCAGGTTATCTGGCAATTCCCGTCATTGATGGCAGTTACCTGCAATGGCATTCCGATCTGGCGACGCTGGCGATACCCGCCGACCAGTTGCGGGAAGGGGATCGCGGACGTTTCACCAGCCTGCTCAACGAGCGGATGAACGCGTTCAAAGGCCTTGCGGCCAGACTGGAAGAGCAAGGGGAAACCCAGCTTGCTGCACAACTGAGGCAGATCGCGGCAGAGCCCGATCTTAGCGACCTCTATGCTGTCGGCGGGCTACCCGTCCGGATCAACTGGCACCGGCAACTGACGGCGAAGACGAGGCAGCGTGCCACGATGGTCAAGATGGCCATCCCCCTGCCACCACCCCCCATCGGCGGTATCGCGGCCGTACCGGCACCGTCCGCCACAATGATCCAGCCATCGATGGAAGCCCGCTCCTGGTGGAAACCGGTTGCAGCCGGCGCCGCCTTTTTACTGCTGTTGCTGTTGATCGCCCTGCTGATGCGGGGGTGCAGTTTTCCGCCATACCCGCAAAGCACTCCGAACGCGCCGCCCCCGATGCCGGGCACCGATCAGATCATGCCACAACCGGCCCCGACCGCTGCCGAAAATCTGGATGCGGAGATCCAGCGCCTGGAAGCCCAGCTTCGGGAGCGTCTGCTTGCCTGCAAGGCCCCTGCCCTTCAGCCAACGTCGCCCCTGCCGCAAAGCCTGCCACCGGCCCCCAAGACCACCGA
>JAEMSB010000091.1:776-11216 GCA_016463045.1 Niveispirillum sp. | reverse complement strand
CCGCGCCACCAGCTTTCTGGTGGCCCTGGCCATCCTGGCGCAGGTGGGCGGTCTGCTACGCGCTGTGACAAAGACAAACCGGGAGGTCGCACGCTTCCTGGGCGCCATCGCCCATTCCGATTTCAGCCAGACCTTCAGCCAGCTGGGCCAGGGATCGGCCTTTGATGAGCTGGGTGCGTCGATCACCCAGGTCATGGACAAGTTCCGCGCCAGCCGCGCGACATCCGAACGGCAGGCCGATTACCTGAACGCCATGCTGAACCATGTGCCGGTGGCGCTTGCCGCTGTGTATGAGGATGGGCGCGTCGAACTGCTGAACAATTTCGCCCACCGCCTGCTGGGGCCGGAGGAATTGAGCCGACGGACCACCGATGGTGTGCTGATCGCCGATGCCCTGCGCCGCCTGTCACCCGGTACACGCACCCTGATCCGGGTCGCCGCTGGCAGCTCCGTGGGGCCGCAGCAGCTGACGGTGACGGCCACCCAACTGATCCTCAGCGGGGAAAGCCGGCTGCTGCTATCCTTGCAGAATATCGCGGGCGATCTGGAGGCGACGGAGGTCCGGGCCTGGCAGGATCTGGTGCGGGTTCTGACGCATGAGATGATGAACTCGTTGACCCCCATCTCCTCCCTGACCCGCACGGCGCAGGGGGTGCTGGCCGACCTGAAGGAGAAAATCGAGGGGCAGAGCGATCTGGTGGAGGAGATGCAGGACGCGGAAATGGCCATCGATACGGTGGCCCGCCGGTCCAACAGCCTGCTGCGCTTTGTCGAACGCTATCGGCAATTCACCTCGGTGCCCAAGCCGCAATTGTCGCGCATCAAGGTGAAGGAAATCACCGAACGCCTGCAGCGCCTGATGGCGCCCGCCGCGCAGAGCCATGGCGTGACGTTGGAGGTGCTGGTCCTGCCACCGCAGCTGGAATTGATGGCCGATGCCGACATGGTGGAACAGGTGCTGATCAACCTGTTGAAAAATGCCGTGGAGGCCATGCGCGACATGGACGCGCGCGATGGCGGGCACCGCATCCGGCTGACGGCCCATCTGGACGAGGGTGGGCATGTGGTCATCAATGTCGGGGATAACGGGCCCGGCATTGCGTCCGATGTGGCGGAGAAGATTTTCATCCCCTTCTATACGACCAAGCGCGACGGGTCCGGCGTTGGCCTGTCCCTGGCGCGCCAGGTGATGCTGGCCCATGGCGGCAGCATCAACCTGTCCCCCGATCCCGACGGGGGTTCCGTCTTCACATTGCGGTTCTGACCGGGTTCCATGGTAATCTGGCACCTGAAACCTTGTTTGCGGGTGCCGTGCCATGGAACTGACCGCCCTGATGATTTTTGTCGGCATCTATGCCGTTGCCGTCGCCTCCCCCGGCCCCGGCGTGGCCGCCGTGGTGGCGCGCGCCATGGGCAGCGGTACGCGCCGCACCCTACCCTTCATCGCCGGCATCGTGATCGGCGATCTTGTCTGGTTCGCCCTGGTGGTGGGTGGCTTGGCGGTCCTGGCGCAGAGCTTCCAGATTGTCTTCACGATCATCAAATATGCCGGTGCTGCCTATCTGCTGTATCTGGCGTGGAAGCTGTGGCGCGCACCAGCCGAGGGGATCGATGAACAGCCGCAGATCAAGGGCGAGGGCTTCAAGCTGGTGCTGGGCGGCCTGGGCCTGACCTTGGGCAATCCCAAGACCATGGTCTTCTTCCTGGCCATCCTGCCACAGGTCATCCCGCTGCAGGCGGTCACGCCGCTGGCCATTGTGGAGCTGTGCGCCATCATGGTGGTAGTGCTGGGTGGGATCATGACGGGTTATGCCATGCTGGCCGACAGCGCGCGGCGCTTCATCGCGACCCCGGAACGCATGCGTACTGTTAACCGGGCCACGGGCGGGTTGATGGCTGGCGTCGCCGTCGCGGTCGCGGCCCGCTAATCCCTGCCCGCCGGGCCTTCTTGCCTGGACGAGGTATCTGCGCTATAAGTTCCGCTTACGTAAACGTTAGAAAACCAAGGGGAACGTCATGACCGTTGACCAGATCGAAGCCCAGATGAAGGCCAATGCGCTGAATTTCGTCGGCCTGGGCGCGCTGGTGAAGTTCGAACTGGGCGGCGGCAGCACGCTGTTCATCGATGGCCGCACCACCCCGCCGACCATCAGCCGCGAAGGCGGCACGCCGGACACGACGCTGACCATCTCTCCGGAAAATCTGGCGAAGCTGGCCGACGGCAAGCTGGCCCCGACGCTGGCCTTCATGACCGGCAAGCTGAAGGTCAGCGGCAGCATGGGCATCGCGCTCAAGCTGGCCAACATGCTGGAAGATTAATACCCATTTCGGGATCAAACCGTCACGCCAGCCAGTAATGGCTGTCGGGACCGTTCTCAAACAATCCGGTCAGCACCACAGCGGCGGGTGATGCAGCAGCCTCCATCGGAGCCGCCGCACCAGAAGAGTTGGTCACGACACTGACGGTGATGCGATAATCCTTCGACGTGGAACTGAAAGCCTCCAGTTCGATATAGATATCTTCTGCCGCCATGGTGAAAAACTCCGTCGTCATGGACGGATAGCGGCCATAGTCCGTTATCACGGATACATTATCCTGCCCCCGCAAACTCAACGACGCCAGTGTCGGACTACTGGATTGGGTCAGGAATTCGACGGTGACCTTGTACCTGGTGTAAGCATCGCCGTGGAATGTGAACCAGTCGACATCATCGATGTTACTGAAACCGTCCGTCACAGCTTTGCCAATGGTCAGCAAATGCTGCGTCTGGTCAGTGCCGAAGGGTGTACCATTCGTGCGGTTACCAGCCAGATAGGCCTTGGTCGCCGCCAACTGCCAGTCATCACCGGTGATATTGTTCTTCATGGCATAGGCCGTCACATCGAACTTGGCCGTGTCCAGTCCCTGCGCAAGACCGGTGGTAATGTAATGCCGGGTCAATGCCCCGATATCATACCCGACAGAGGCCACAACATTCGGGTTTGAGCCGGCATAATCATAGACATTAAAGCTTTTGTCCGTCCGCCCCTCCACCACGCCATAATAGAAATAGTGGAAATAGGCGCGGTTAAGGTCATAGCCGAAGGCACGGGCCAGATCGGGATTGGAGGCCAGATAATTGGCAACGTCGAACTTCACCTCCCGATATTCCTTCACGCCGCTGCTCAGATAATGCTGAAGCCCTGCGGCGGCATTCATGCCGATACTGGCCCGCAGGTCGGCATAGGAAGCGACATAGGCAAGACCGTCGAACGTGATGCCCAGACCTTTGGGCGCCCCGTTCTGGATATAGTCGATAATGCCGCCCGCAGCACTCAATCCGATCGTATCCAGGCGCGAGGTATCGCTGGCCAGCCAGGCTAGACCATCGAAGCCTTTGACCGCCCGCCCCTCGCGATACCCATAGGTAATGTAATGCATGGTGGCGGCGGTCAGGTCATAGCCGAAGGCCGCGATCAGGTCCTTGTTGCTGGCCAGATAGTCGAGCGCGCTGAAACCATCCAGGCTGCGGTTTTCATTCTTGCCGAAGGTCAGCCAATGGTTGGTGGCGGCTGTCAGGTTGCCGCCAAAGGCCAGGATAAGATCGGGATTGGCCGCGACATACAGCATGCTGCTGAAATCCAGCCCGGCTACCTGCTGACGGGTCAGGGTCTGCCCCACCGATCCGCTGAAACTGAAATTCTCGACATTGCTGACCAGGATGCTGCCGGTCGGGCCGCGCAGGGTCAGGGTGCCGTCGGCATTGGCAACAGTGCGGTACAGGTCCTTGCTGCCCTGAAGTTGCAGCGTATCGGCCCCGCTCCCGCCATCAACCGTATCGTTGCCAGTGGTTACCGTGATCACATCATCGCCAGCACCCGTGATGATCCGGTTGGAAAGGGCGTTGTCGCGAACCGTATCGGTCGCTGAACCCGTGGTCACATCGGCGATATAGGTCGCAAAGGCGATCGAAAGGTTGCGGCTCAGGCCGGCAGCGTCGGAAAAAGAACCCGGTCGCAGATCGACATTTGAGGCATTGGTGAAGCCGGACAGGTCCAGGCTGTTTCGCCCGCCGCCATCCCAGATGGTCACCACCGGCTGGGTATTAATGGTGAAATCCAGAACGCTGCGTCCAGCAGTGCTGTTGAACCCGTAAACTGTATCGTCAGATCGGGTGGAATAGTTACGGCCATAAAAATCCTGCACGGCCAGCAGGTCATAGATCATCGGCGTGGCCGCGTACTTGCGGGCATGATTGGCGCCAAGCTCCGATGCGTTGAAATAGGACATGATCGTATATAAGCGATTGTCCTGCATGAAATTGGCGTTGCTGGCATAGCTCACGCCGCCGCTATCCGACGCATTGTAGTTGCCAGGATGGTTCAGGCCCAGCGCATGCCCGATCTCATGCATCATGGCTGTCAAATCATAGGCGCCGGGGGTGCGGCCGCCCCAACTGCTCTTACTACTGTCAAAGTTGACCCAGACCGGACGGTTTGTGCCAGTTGTGAAGGCAAAGCCCCAAACGCCACTGGAAATACTGCTGGAATTGGCAAAGGTAATCTGTCCCTGCCGTTCGGCGGCGGTTGCGTCCTCCTTGAAGGTCAGGTTTGCAACATCGGACCAAAGCTGCAATGCCAGCCGCGCCGTTTCCTTCTGTGGTTCGGTGAAGGCATTGAAGCCTGTGTAATCTGACCCTGATACGCTGGCAGGCCGGCTGGTGAGAAAGCTGAAACCGATGGTCTGTTTCGGTGCCCAGGCGCCGCCGTCTTCTTCTTGCAAGCGATCAATGAAAGCTTGGTCGGATATAACCTGCTTACCCCCTGCCGCTGTGGCATTGGCCGCAAGCTCCGCCGTGGTTACAGCATGGGAATCCTCAAGCCTGCCGCACAGAACGCACATGATGCTTCACATCCTGCCAAGACGAACATTCAAATTAGCCTAGCAGAAGCCCGCAGGCCGATGACAGCAGTGCAAATGGATGAGCCTGCCAATTTTCAACCTCCGCCCGCGAAATCAGCACGCCGCGCCGCCGCCGCCTCTGGTAAATACCCCCGGACCACGCCAGGGAGACGACAGCGCCATGACCCAGCCCGTGCTTTACCGCAATGCCCGTCTGATCGACCCGGCCAGCGGCCTGGACCAGATTGGCGACCTGTTGACCAATGGGGGCAGGATCGCCGCCATCGGTGCCGATGCTGCACGCGACCTGCCGGCGGGTGCGGAGATTGTGGATGCCACGGGTTTGGTCCTGGCCCCCGGCCTCGTCGACCTGCGTGCCCAGGTGGGCGAACCGGGGCTGGAACATAATGAGACGATCCAGACGGCCAGCCGCAGTGCCGCTGCCGGTGGTATCACTGCCCTGGCTGCCTTGCCCAACACCGATCCCGTGATCGACGACGAGGCGGGCCTAGAATTCATCGCGCGTCGGGCGCGGGAAACCAAGCTGGTGAAGATCTTCGCCTATGGCACCGTCACGCGGGAGACGGCGGGTAAGGAGATCAGCGAGATCGGCCTGCTGGCGGAGGCCGGCGCCGTGGGCTTCACCGATGGCGGCCCCATTGCCGACCCAGCCCTGATGCGCCGCGTCCTGTCCTATGCCAATGGTTTCGGCCAGACGATTTTTCAGCATCCGTCAGAGCCGCGTCTGGCCGGCGGCGTGATGAATGCGGGCGAGATCGCCACCCGCCTGGGTCTGGCCGGTATTCCGGGCATGGCGGAAGTCATCATGCTGGAACGCGATCTGCGTCTGGTGGAGATGACGGGGGGCCGCTACCACGCCGCCAATATCTCCACCGCCGAATCCGTTGCCGTCATCCGCCGGGCCAAGGCGCGCGGGCTGAAGGTCACCTGCGATACCGCCCCGCCCTACTTCGCGCTGACGGAAGTGGATGTCGGCGATTACCGCACCTTCTTCAAACTGTCGCCGCCGCTGCGCGGGGAAATGGACCGCCGCGCCATCATCGAGGGGCTGGCCGACGGCACCATCGATGCCATCGCGTCGGATCATCACCCGCATGACCAGGACAGTAAGCGCGTGCCCTTCGCCCAGGCGGCCTTTGGCGCCGTGGGGCTGGAGACGCT
The DNA here is from genome assembly GCA_016463045.1 of Niveispirillum sp. GTDB lineage: Bacteria > Pseudomonadota > Alphaproteobacteria > Azospirillales > Azospirillaceae > Niveispirillum. Next base: position 5,152 of record JAEMSB010000091.1, on the reverse strand, counting down.
ACTGCCGCTGACCCTGGAACTGGTGCATAAGGGCGCGATGTCGCTATCGCGCGCGCTGGCGGCCGTCACCTCGATTCCCGCCGATATCCTGGGCCTGCGCCATCTGGGCCGGCTGTCGGTGGGCGGACCCGCTGATCTGGTGCTGTTCGATCTGGACCGGCCCTGGCGGGTGGAGGCCGAGAAACTGGCGTCGAAGTCCAAGAACAGCTGCTTTGACCGCCGCCCGGTCCAGGGCATGGTCTTGCGCACAATCGTAGATGGGCGCACGGTGTTCGCCCGCGACTGATTGCAGACCGACCACAAACAAGAAGCAAGACCATGGCCGATCTCTCCCCGCTGCCGCTGATCCTCGCACTGATCGGCGGCTACCTGCTTGGCTCCATCCCCTTCGGCCTTGTCCTGACCCGGCTTGCCGGTTATGGCGATATCCGCAAGATCGGCAGCGGCAATATCGGCGCCACCAATGTGCTGCGCACCGGCAACAAGCCGCTGGCGCTGGCCACGCTGCTGCTGGATAGCGGCAAGGGGGCTATCGCCACCCTGATCGCGCTGTATGTCGCAGGCACAGAGGCCGGAATTGCGGCGGCGGCGGGGTCCATGCTGGGCCACAGTTTCCCCGTCTGGCTGGGCTTCAAGGGCGGCAAGGGTGTGGCGACGTCGCTGGGTGTGCTGCTGGCCATTTCCTGGCCCGTGGGGCTGGCGGCGTGCGGCACCTGGCTGCTGGCAGCCGTGTTGTTCCGCATCTCGTCGCTATCGGCCCTGATCGCCGTGGGGGCCAGCCCGGTGGTAGCCTGGTTCCTGGCAGGTCCCGCCGTGGCCGGCCTGTGCCTGTTCATCGCGGTGCTAGTCTATATCCGCCACAAGGACAATATCGCCCGCCTTCTGAAGGGCGAGGAGCCGAAGATCGGCGCGAAGAAGAAGGACGCGGCGTAACATTGTAGGTCAGGTCGGGGGCGCAAGCCCACGCCCTGACAGATACGGATTGAAGGCCTTGTCTGTCAGGGCTCGCCTTTGGCTCGACCTGACCTACTCAAATATCCGTTACAGCCCACCTTGCAGCGCCTGATACCGGGCATAGGCTCCGCCGACCGCCAGCAATTCACCATGCGTCCCCTGCTCAACCACCCTGCCCTGATCCATCACATAGATATGATCGGCATCGGCGATGGTGGACAGGCGGTGGGCAATGACCAGGGTGGTGCGGCCCGCCGCCAGACGGCGCAGGGCATCCTGCACCGCCCGTTCGGACGCGCTATCCAGCGCCGAGGTCGCCTCGTCCAGCAGCAGGATGGGGGCGTTTTTCAGCATGGCGCGGGCAATCGCAATGCGCTGACGCTGCCCGCCCGACAATTTCAGGCCCATTTCGCCGACGATGGTGTCGTAGCCGCCGGGCAGTTCCATGATGAACTCATGGGCCGCCGCATCGCGGGCCGCCGCCTCCACCTCTGCCCGGCTGGCGCTGGGGCGGCCATAGGCGATGTTGGCCAGGATCGTGTCGTCGAACAGGGCGGTTTCCTGGCTGACGAGCGCGATGGAGGCGCGCAGGCTGGACAGGGTCAGGTCACGCACATCGTGCCCTGCCACGGTAACTGACCCGCCCATCACCTCATAAAAGCGGGGGATCAGGTTCAGGACCGTCGTCTTGCCCGATCCGGACGCCCCGACCAGGGCCACCGTACGGCCCGCCGGCACCATGATATCCACGCCGTCCAATGCCTCCTTCTCCCCATCATAGGAGAAATGGACGCCGGTAAAGCGGATATCGTGGGTGGCATCCGCCGGCAGCGTTGCCGCACCGGGTCGGTCGGTGATGGACGGGGGCGTATCCAGCACGCCCAGCACCCGTTCCGCCGCCGCCAGCCCGACCTGCAATTGCGCGTTCAGCTTGGTCAGGGCCTTCATGGGCTGATAGGCCAGCATGAAGGAACCTATGAAGCTGACCAATTGTCCCGCGGTACGGGTGCCGTCGGCAATGGCCAGGCCGCCATAGATGATGACGCCCACGACGGCGGCACCGCTGAAAATCTCGTTGATGGGCAGCATGGACGCGCCGGTGCGGTAGCTTTTGGCCGTCAGCTTGCGCAGCCGGTCAATGGTGATGCCGACCCGCGCCTCCTCATGCGCTTCCATGCCATAGGCCTTCACATGGCGCGCGCCCTGGAAGGTCTGGCCCAGCACAGCGGAGAAATTGCCCAACTCCGTCTGCTGGCTGGCCGCGATGCGGCGCAGGCGCTTGCCCAACCGGCCCAGGAACCAGCCCGACACGGGAAACACCGTGAAGGCGATCAGGCCCAGGCGCCAATCCTGATAGAACATCATGACGACCAGAACGACCAGCGTCAGGCTGTGATTGACGGCCCCTGTCAGGCATTCCGACACGGCCAGCCGCATCTGGTTCACATCATTGACCAGATGCGAAATCCACTGTCCCGAGGCGCGGCCATGGAGATAGGCAAGGTCGGAGCGGATCAGGTGGCCATAGACCTGGGCCTGGATGCGCGCCACGATGCGCTGCCCCACATGGTTGACCAGCACCGAATGGCCATAGGCCGCCGTACCGCGCACGAAAAACGCCGCCATGATCAGGGCCGCAAACGGCAGCAGGAAGCCCTGATTGTCCGGCTGGAACGCGCGGTCCAGCAGCGGCTGGAAACCCCAGGCCACCGCCCCGGTGCCCGCCGCCTCCAGCGCCATCAGCAGCAGGGCCGCCAGAAGCTTCGGCTTGTATGGCCCCAGATAGGCCCCGGAAAGCCGGCGCAGAAGGGTGCCGGTCGGGGTCGTACGCTTGACGGTGGGGGCAGGAATGGGTTTGGCCAAGGTCAGGTTCCGTGGGTGGCACGCGAAAGACCATAGCACATGGCCCGTGCATCACGCCGACGCAAGGGCGGCGTCCAGGACCCTGGCATTCCCGTGCGGTTACGGGGTCACCGGGCTCTGCCCCCGAGCCCAGCCGGCGACGATGGCCCCGATGCCTTCCTTGGAGAATTCGATACCGATTCCCATTTCGGTGCGTCGCACGACACGGGCATTGGCGGTCAGCGCGATCTGCGGGATTTCAAGTTGCAGCAGCGTGCCGATGGTCAGGTCGGGGGCATCGACCAGCATGGCCCCGCTGGGTGACACATCGCGCATGTTGCATTCATGCCCCTCTCCGCCCGCCTGGATGCGGACGGGGAACTGCACCGCATGCCGGTCGTAGCGGCGGCGGTTGGGCTTGAACAGACCCTTGAACCAGTTGAAGAGGGACATCGCCGGCATGGTCATACCCTGCTGATGCAAATGGCGGTCAGATCGTCGGCCAGGGGCCGTGCAGCCATAGTGTCGAAGGCGGCGAGCAATCGTGCAAGCCTGTTCTCGCCCCCTGGGAAACATTGCCGGACAAGGCGCAGCAACCCATCTTCCCCGATCAAGTGGCCGCCCTTGTCATCGGCCTCCGTCATCGCGTCGGAATAGATCAGGACAGAGGCCCCGCGCGGAAACGGCACCGTGTCGGCGGTCAGCGACGGATTGTTGGAAACGCCCAGCATCAGGCCACTGGCATCCAGCATCGTTACATGACCGTTATGAAACAGCATGGGGCTGGGTGCCCCGGCGGCGGCATAGGACAGGGTGCCCAGGCGGCTGTCGATGATGCCATAGAAGCAAGTGGCGAACTGCCCCACGGGCAACAGGTCCTTCAAGGGCCGGTTCAGCATGGTCAGCCATTCCACCGGTTCGAACCCCTGCGGCGGAATACGTTCGATCAGGGTATGGAATCGGAAGGTGTTGATGGCCGCCGAAATGCCATGGCCGGAGAAATCCGCCGCCAGCACGCCCAGCTGATCGTCGCCCAAGTCGAAAATGGTCCAGAAATCGCCACCCAGTTCGTCCGACGGCTCAAAATGGCCCTCAATGGACAGCTTATGACGCTGGCTGGCCCCGGCGATGGTGCGGGCATCCGGGATCAGGGATTTTTGCATCGACCGGGCCAGTTTCAGATCGCTCTGCAAACGGCGGTGGAAATCCGTCAGATTGCGAAAGAAGAACTGCTTTTCCAGATGCAGGCGGACACGGGCCATGCATTCGCCGGGATTAATGGGCTTGGTGATGATGTCACTGGCCCCGGCCTCAAAACATTTCACGCCCGCCGGGTCGCTGGCCGCCGATGTCTGCATCAGTACGGGTAGGTCGGCCCAGGCCGGCTCGCCACGGATATGGCGGCAAAGGCTCAACCCATCCATCACCGGCATGTCGGTATCCAGCAGGATCAGGTCGTAGCTGGTCGTCCGCAGATGGGCCAGCCCTTCCTCTCCATTGCCGGCGAAATCAATGCGACCGATGCCGACCCATTGCATGAAACGCGACAGGATTTCCCGGTTGAAACGGCTGTCATCAAC
>JAEMSB010000091.1:0-766 GCA_016463045.1 Niveispirillum sp. | reverse complement strand
CGCGGCAATCGGCAAAGCTGATCCGGTTGGGGCCCAGGGCCGGGAGGGGCGGCACCTCCGTCATCGGCGGAAATACAGGTTGGCGGCACGCCCGCCCTCGGTGAAGGCCACACGGTCGGCCAGTTCACCCATGATGCGGATGCCCCGGCCCGATTTGGCCTCCAGCCGTTCCACCGCCGTCAGGACATGGCCGGGATGGCCCCGCCCCTCGTCCCGGATGGTGATACACAGCATGTCAGGTTCGGCCACCGCCTCCACCGTCACGCGGCGGGCGGCATGGGCACGGTCGGCCAAACGGGTCTGGACCGCACGGAAGAAACCGTCAAAGGCGCCGGCATCGGCAGATGGCCCCTGATGGACATCCAGATTGCCATGGACGATGGCATTGCTGACCGCCTCATGCACACAGATTTCGGCATCGGCCCGGCGGTCGGCAGACAACCAGCCCCGCGCCACCATGGTGGCACACAGATGCGGTGCCAGATCCAAGCTGAAACAGGTCGCCGTCGACAAGGACACATGCAGACAAGGCGGCCCCGACAAAAGCGTCAGCAGTCCCGGCGGCAGGTCTGTGTCATCGCCCAGTTCAACATAGGCGGATCCGCCCAAGGACAGGGTGGCGGCGATATCGCGTACACAGCCCCGCAAGGCCACCAGGATATCAGGGGCCGCCGTCAATTCCCCCATCTCCGCCGCTTCGACGGCCCAATCGACGACGCGAAGCCCATGCCCGGTTGCCAGCCGCCACAGCAATGCCGACGCCACC
>JAEMSB010000562.1 GCA_016463045.1 Niveispirillum sp. | reverse complement strand
CCGCCCAAACAGGTGGCCGAGAAGCCGCCCGAGCCTGAGCCGAAGCCCGAACCCAAACCGGAGCCCAAGCCCGAGCCGCCGAAGAAGGAAGAGCCGAAGCCGGAACCTCCCAAGAAGGAGGAACCCAAGCCGAAGCCGCCCGAACCGAAGAAGGAAGAGCCCAAGCCCAAGAAAGAGGAGCCTAAGCCCAAGCCGCCGGAGAAGACGCTGGACAGTGTTCTGAAGAACGTTGCCAAGCTGAAGACCGACAGCCCGCCTTCCAAGGAGCCGCCCAAGGAAACCTCGTCCGAGCCGCCGCAGCCGCTGGCCGCCAAGACGGGTGAGCGTTTGAGCATCAGCGAGGAGGACGCACTGCGCCGTCAGATCCGCAACTGCTGGAACGTGCCGGTGGGGGCAAAGGGCGTGGAAAATATGCAGGCGGAAATCCGGGTCTTGTTCGACAGCAACCTGCGCGTCACAAATGTGCAGTATGTCTCGGGCACGGGTAATCCCAATACCGACCCGCATTTCCGGGCTTTTGTGGAATCCGCCTTACGGGCGCCGCTTTTGCCTGGATGTAATACGTTGAACATCCCGCGCGACAAGTACGGGGACAAAGGGTCCATCCTGATGAAGTTCAGCCCGAAGGATATGTTCTGATGCAAGCCAACGCTCTATTCTCCACGGGCGGCTGGCGGGTCGTAGGTCGCTTCGTTGCCGTGGTGGCGATGGTGCTGGCCGCCGGCTTCGCCGCTCCCGCCCGCGCCGAACTTGAGATCGACATCACGTCAGGCAATCCGCAGCCGATTCCCATCGCGATCACCAATTTCGCCGGTGACAACCCCAACGCCACCCAGATCGGGCAGAACATTGCCGGCGTCATTTCGGCCAATCTGGAGCGGTCCGGTCTGTTCCGCCCGCTGGAGCCGGCCAAGTTCGTGCAGACGCCCGACAGTCTCAAGGTCGGTGTCCGCTTTGCCGACTGGCGCCTGATCCAGGCCCAGGGTCTGGTGACAGGTACCGTCAGCCAGTCGCCCGATGGCCGCACCCGGATTGAGTTCCGGCTGTTCGACGTCACGGCGGGTCAGCAGGTCACCGGTCTGGCCTATACCGTTCAGGCCGATGGCTGGCGGCGAGTCGCCCACATCATTTCGGATGCGATCTATAAGCGCGTTACGGGTGAGGAGGGGTACTTCGATACCCGCATCGTCTACATCGCCGAGTCAGGCCCTGCGTTGCAGCGCGTCAAACGTCTGGCGATCATGGACCAGGATGGTGAAAACCACCGTTTCCTGACCGATGGCCGCACCCTGGTTCTGACCCCGCGCTTCTCGCCCAGTACCCAGGAAATCACATATCTGAGCTACTTCAACAACAGGCCTCGGGTGTACCTGTTCAATATTGATACAGGCCGCCAGGAGGTGCTGGGTGATTTTCCGGGCATGACTTTCGCACCGCGTTTCTCGCCCGATGGTAATAAGGTGATCATGTCGCTGGCCACGTCCGGCAACTCCGACATCTATACTTTGGACCTGCGCACTCGTCGCCAGACGCAGTTGACGAACCATCCCGGTATCGACACCTCGCCGTCTTTTGCACCCGATGGCAGTAAAGTTGTGTTCGAAAGCGATCGTGGCGGTACGCAGCAGCTGTATACGATGAATGCCGATGGTAGTGATGTGAAGCGCATTACTTTCGGTCAGGGCCGTTACGGTACGCCCGTCTGGTCTCCCCGTGGCGATCTCATCGCCTTCACCCGACTGGCGGGGGATAAGTTCTATATCGGCGTCATTCGGCCGGATGGTACGGGTGAGCGACTTCTGACAGAGGCCTACCATGTCGAAGGGCCTACCTGGGCTCCAAATGGCCGAGTGCTAATGTTCTTCAAGGAAAGGCCTTCTGGACAGGGAGGCAAACAGCGCCAAGCCAAGCTATACTCAATCGACTTGACAGGGTTTAATGAACGGCAGGTCTTAACGCCCACCGATGCTTCGGACCCTGCATGGTCGCCCTTGATTCCGTGAGTGCGTCACCCTATTTTCGCAACGCAAGAACAGCGCTCAAATCCGCCGGGCCTGAAGATCGCTTCAATGCGACGTCCGGCTGTGGTTTACGCGGTTCCGTGGGGCAAACACGCACTTAACCTTAACTCGATTTCCACCTAGGGGGTCTCTCAAATGCGCTTCAAGATGCTCAGCCTCGTCGCGGTTGCCGTTCTGGCCACTGCCTGCTCCTCCAAGCCGGAACAGACGGCTCAGGCCACCACCGGCGGCACCGTCACCGCTCCGGCCGCTCCGGCCAAGCCCTCGGGCCCGGTCCCGGGTTCGGCTGAAGACTTCATCGTCAATGTCGGCGACCGCGTGTTCTTCGGTTTCGACAAGTTCGACCTGACCCCGGAAGCGACCGCTACCCTGGATCGTCAGGCCAACTGGCTGAAGACCTACAAGTCCGTGACCATCACCATCGAAGGTCATGCTGACGAGCGCGGCACCCGCGAATACAACCTGGCTCTGGGTGAGCGTCGCGCCAATTCGGTCAAGAACTACCTGACCGCCATGGGCGTCGAAGCTGCTCGCGTTCAGACCATCTCCTACGGCAAGGAGCGTCCGCAGGTCGTTGGTTCCAACGAAGCCGCCTGGACGCAGAACCGCCGTGGCGTGACCGTGATCAACTGATCCGGCACGACCGCCAAGGTCGAGGCGACAGCCTGAGGAAACGCCGTCCGGGAAACCGGGCGGCGTTTTCTTTTTGCGCGCCTTATTACTGCCTTACCGCCTGTGGACACTTCCGCCGTGCGGGCCTTCGCGGTAGGGTCGCGCCCATCGCAATCCTCGCCAACCGTTGGTCCCGATGATCCGACACCTGCGTTCCCAGAACCCGTATCCCCGCCGCCGCCTGACGCTGGCCGCAATTGCCGTGGCTGCGGTGTTGGGCACCTTGCCGGCTGCGGGCCAATCCGACACGCGGGATATGGCGAACCGGCTGCAACGGCTGGAGAACGAGCTGGCGACGCTGAGCCGCGAGGTTTACCGCGGTGGTGCCCGCCCACCCGCCAGCGGAGGGGCGGCCC
>JAEMSB010000090.1 GCA_016463045.1 Niveispirillum sp. | reverse complement strand
GGCCAGAACGGGTGGATAGGCGGCATCGCGCACATTCTCATAGGGGGAGATGGAGGCGATGTAACCATAGGCCTGCGGATCGGCCAGCGGATCGCCCCAGTCGGGGCGGAAGGCCGGGACCAGCGGGTGGTCAGCGTCGCTCATGGTGTTCAGCATGTCGACGAAGGGCACCTGCGCGATTACCCCGCCCCAGAGGTCGGGCCGCAGATTGGTGACCCCACCCATCTGATTGGCCTGGGCTACACGGCCCCCCGCCGACAGCCCATGGGCCACGAGGCGGCGGCGGGCCGTGTAGCCCAGGCCAATCAGATGCTCGGCACAGGCAATGAAGTCGGTGAAGCTGTTCTTCTTCTTGAAGCGCCGTCCGTCCAGAAACCAGCGCCGCCCCTTCTCCGACCCGCCACGCACATGGGCGATGGCATAGGCCCAACCACGGTCCACCAGGGCCAGGGCAGGAACGGAGAATTCCGCCTCCGACGACACCCCATAGGCGCCATAGGCGTAAAGCAAAAGCGGTGACGATCCGTCCAGTTTCATACCCTTGTGCATCAGCACCGTCACCGGCACCCGTTCCCCGTCGGACGCAGGCGCCATCAGTCGCCGCACCTCATACCGCGCGGGATCGAAGCTTTTGCCCGCCGTCTGTTGCTGCACGATGCGTCTTGTGCCAGAGGCCATGTCGTAGTCCAGCCATTGGCGTGGGGTGCGCGGGCTTTCATAGATCAGGCGCAGGACGGCGCCGCCCGGTTCCTGCACCGGGGCGAGCGTGATGGCATAGGCCGCTTCATCAAAGGACAGGGTGTTTTCCCGCCCATCGCGGCCCGTGACCACAATCTCCAGCCGGCCCTCCACCCGCTGTAACCGCACGAAATGGTCGCGGAAGGACAGAGTCTCCAGAATATGACAGCCGGGACGGTGAGGCACCCAGTCCCGCCAATAGGCACGGCCCGGCTGCGTCAGGCTGGCGCGCATCAGCTTGCCATCCAGGGCGCCGTCGGCATCAGTCAGGATGATCAGGTCGCCTGCCCATTCCTGCACCCCGTAATGCAGTCCGGGCTGGCGTGGTTCCACCAGCATTGGCTCGGTCAGCGGGTCGGCGGCTGGGATCAACCGCACCTCATCCACATCCGGCCCCAGGATGTGGATCACGACATGGCTGTTGGATGCCGTACGCGACAGGCCCATGAACAGAGCGGGATCGGGTTCGGTATAGACCAGGACATCATCCCCGCCCCGCGCGGGGCGGCGGAACACCTTCACAGGCCGCGACAGGGGATCGCGCCAGATCCAGAACACATACTGGCTGTCGGGGGAGAAGGCGACGCCGTGCCAGCCATAGGCATCGGCATTGGGCGTCGTGCTGACCGCACCGGTTTCCAGATCACGCACACAGATGCGGTGACGGTCCCCGCCCTCCACATCCTCCGCCCACATGAACAGCCTGTGGTCAGGGCTGTGTTCGGCTTCTGTTACGCGGAAGTAGGCATGGCCCCTGGCCCGTTCCTGCCCGTCCAGCAGAACCTGTTCTGCACCGCCGCCGCGCGGGCGGCGGGCATAGACCTTGTGATCCTGTCCGGCCCGGATATAGGTGTAATAATCCCACGGCCCGTCGGGCACGGGCGGTGCCGCCTGCTCCGCGCCGGTCAGGGCCTGCATCGCCGCCACGATATCGCCCTGCACCCGAACAGTGGGGGCCAGCATGGCATCGGCATAGCGGTTTTCCGCGTCCAGATGCGCGCGGATTTCCGGGTCCATCAGGCGGGTATCCCGGGAAACCTTGGCCCAGTTGGGATCGCGCAGCCAGGCGTAATTATCGATACGGGTCCGGCCCAGTTGCACGATGCGCTTGGGCCGTTTCGGTGGGCGCGGCGGGGATGGCGGGCGGTCCGCCGCCAGGGTAGCAAGCGGAAGCAGGGCGACGCCAGCCGCCAGAAGGAATGACCGACGCCGCATCGCCATGCTCCACACCCTTCCCTTACATCGACCAGTGCAGCGTTACACCGTAGGTGCGCGGCCGCACCATACCTTGGCTCAAACCATTGGCCTCGGGCAGGGTGCGGGTCACACCGCGCTTATCGGTGATGTTGTTGGCAAAGACGGTGGCCGTCGTGGTGCCAAAGGTCGCACCAAGCCGAAGATCGAAAAGATTGTAGCCGCCCTGCCCGTTCACCGCGACACCGGGAACGGCGGAGTTCATGTCACTGATCCCCTTGGACAGATAGCGATGGGCGAAGGTGACGGTCGGATCATAATCCGCATCGAACTTGTAGATGGCGGTATTGGCAATGGACCAGTCCGACGAGCCGGCCAGACGCGAGCCCTTGGGCGCGGTGCCGTACCAGAGGATGAAGAGGTCCTCATCCAGGCGGGCCTTCATGTAGGTAACGCTGCTCTGGATATCCAGGTTGGCCGTCGCCTGCCAGGTCGCCGACATTTCCAACCCCTTGATGGAGGCCGCCGCCCCGTTGGCGGCATAGTTGAAATTGTCCGGCGTCAGCAGACGCAACTGGATATCGGTCCAGTCGACATAGAAGGCCGTGGCATCCAGCAGCAATTGCCCATCGGCCAGGGTGGCGCGCAGGCCCGCCTCGTAGTTCTTCAGGCTGTCGCTTTTCGATCCGCTGGGGATCGGGAAGGCAGACAGGCCGGACCCATTGGGTGTTCCGAAACGGAAACCCTCTGAATAGAGACCATAGACCATCAGCGTTTCGCTGGGCTTGTAGGTGATGGACAGTTTGGGCGAGAAACCGTCTTCCTTGGTCTGGGTGCGTTCCACCAGCGGATTGCCGGGATATGTCGAGAAGCCGATGGTGGTGGAGGTGCTGGTCACCTCCGTCTTGAACAGACGGCCACCCGCCGTGACCTTCAGTTCCGGGGTGATGGAATAGGAGGCTTCACCAAACAGGGCGCTCTCCTCCCCCTTCAGGTCGGTATAGAAGGCGTTGAAGATGCTGCCGTCGGGCGCGATGATCGCGCCCTTGCCGGGGCCATATTTGGGCGAGGCATCGAAGGCGGCAGCGGCCCCATTGGCACCCAACTGTTCATAGAGATATTTGTCGCTTTCGAAATACATGCCTCCCAGCAGCCATTCAAAGGCACCACCCTCGTTCGAGGCCAGACGCAGTTCGGCAGATTTGCCGTCGCTCTCACCACCCGACCGCACATAAAGCGGATTGGTGATGTTCAGGCCCAGATCGGCATTATAGGCGGCGCGATAGGGGGTGAAGTCGAAGACAAAGCCCTGGTTCTTCTTCTGATAGGCACCCAGCGCCGTCAGGGTGGCAAAGCCCAGATCGCGGTCCAGGCGCAGGCTGTGGATTTCAACATCGGTATCGTTGGTTTCCGGCAGAGCGCTGGAACGACCGAAGCTGCCATAGGTCGGGTTGCGATAGGGCGCATCATCCGCCGCCGTCTTCTGATAGAGGCTGAGCCAGGAAACCTCCGTCAGGTCATCGGGCGTCCAGACAACCGACAGCCGGCCACCGCCAACATCGATATCGCTGGAGCCCTTTTCCCCCGTGCCGGCATTGTCCAAATAACCTGGATCACGGCGGAAGGTGCCGACGGCGCGCACCGCCAGCTTATCATCTACCAGCGGCATGTTCAGCATGGCCTTGCCAGTCCAGCCGATATCGGCGTTGCGGGTACGCGACACTGTGGTTTCGATGGCGGCGTCCGCCTTCGTGGCATCGGCCTTGTTGGCGATATAGTTGACGGCACCACCCATGGAAGCTGACCCGAACAGCGATCCCTGCGGCCCGCGCATCACCTCCACCCGGTCCACATCGAACGCGTCGATATCGGGGATGACGATGGTCCAGCCGGGCTCGGTCAGCGGCACTTCGTTGATGTAATAGCCCGTGGTGCCCTGCCCCTGCACATTGCCGGAATTGGTGGCGACACCACGGATCACGACATGCGATGTACCGGGTTGGAATTCATTGAACACCACGCCGGGTGTGCGCTGGATATAGTCGGCGAAGCTCTGCGCGCCGATGGCTTCCAGCTGCTTGCCGGATACGGCGGAAACGGAGCCGGAAACGTCGCGCACGCTTTGCTGCCGCTTTGTGGCGGTGACGATGATTTCTTCCAGCAGAATGCTTTTATCGGCGGTGGCTGCCTCCTGTGCTGTCGCCGCCAGTGGCGCCAGCGCGGCAGTGCAGGACAGGATGAAGGTGCGGTACCAACGGCTATTGGTCATGTCGAGGATCCCTGTTCTGTTCATGGTCAGGGCCGTAGCCGGCCTCTCTTCATGTTTCAGCCTATGCCCTTCCCGGCGGCCCGGCACACCCGCGTAGGTCATTTACTCTCGCGTTCGGGCCAATCGGGAAACATCTGTATCGGGCCATCACGTGGCGTTGCAGCATGCAGATAGCCCCACCGGTCGCAGGGCGACAGGACTGATAAAGCTGTGGTTTCATCGGATGCCACGCTGGATGGTGGCATCCGCCTGCTGCAACGCGTCAGGTCCGGCAAAGGTGCCGGAACAGCCAAGCCGACGCCTCTGTGAAGGCACGATCGGCAAGCGGTGAGATGGAAACCGCCTCCAGGAAACTGTGGCTGGCCCCGTCATAGAGGCTGGCGCTGACCGGCACGCGAGCACTGCGCAATCGGGCGGCCATGGCCAGATTGCCATCCACTAGGATGTCGCAAGCCGCGATGCACAGAAAGGCGGGCGGTAGGCCCGACAGATCAGCCCGCAGCGGTGCCGCCAGCGGGTTGTCATAATCCGCCGCCCCGCGCAGATAGGCATCCCAGAACACCACCATTTCGGCACTGTTCAGCATGTAGCCATCCGAACCATACCGTTCGTGCGAGGCGGTGACAGCATGATCGAAGGCACCATAATTCAGGATCATGGCATCCAGAACCGGCTTGCCCTGCCGCCGCAGCATGAGATTGGCGGCCACCGCCATATTGGCACCGGCACTGTCGCCACCGATGGCGATGCGGGCGGGGTCAAGGCCGGGTCCGCCGGCACCGGCGCGGACAGCGTCCACCACATCTACAATCTCTTCCAGCGCGGTCGGAAACTTCGCCTCCGGTGACAGGCTGTAATCCACACCGATGACGGCAACCCCGGCACGGGCCGCATATTCGCGCATCAGCCGGTCATGCGTATCCAGGCTGAACAGCATCCAGCCGCCACCATGAATATAGAGCATCACCGGGAGATCAGCGCCCATGGACGGTTCGTGGATGCGCACGCGTACGCCACGATCCCCCACCCGCATTTCCCGCGTCCGGGCCATGACAGGGCCGCCCTTTGTCCAGGGTGCCCGCACCGTCTCCGCCACCTGCCGCCGGTCGGCCAGCGTCTGCCCCGGCAGAACCGGGTGAGCGGCGTAACCGCTGCTGATGGCCTGATGGAAACGACGGATATCGGGGTCCAGATCGTCGGCGGCCTTGATCACTTCACACACAAACCAAACTCCCCTCTATCGGCATGGACCGAATGCTACGGGAGCCGGCATCGCCACGGCTTGCCGGGGCGGGCCAATCACTGGCGCGAATGGGCCGTTCAGGCCCGGTGACCTTGACCCGTATACCATGATGCCCATTCTTCTACCGTGACCGGGCCATCATTCAGAGAAGGAAGATGAAACGCAGTGCCGATTATCTGACCACCCAGCGGCCCGTGATCGCGCTGCAGGACGAATATCCCGCCGGTTTCGTCGATCCTTTCCACAGCCATCAGCATACACAGCTGCTGTACGCTTCTGCCGGGGTGATGTCGGTGGTGACCGACCGCACCTCCTTCGTGCTGCCACCGCAACGCGCCCTCTGGCTGCCGGCGGGCACACCGCATGAAGTGTCCTGCCGGGGGCCGGTATCGCTGCGCACCCTCTATATCGACCCGGCACGCGACCGGCAGCCGGGCGGGTGCCGGGTGATCGAGGTGTCGGACTTTCTGCGCGCCCTGATCCTGGAAACCGCCAGCTTTCCACCGGATTATGATCTGGAGGGCCGGGAGGGGCGGATCGTCGCCCTGCTTTTGGACGAGATCGAGCGGATGCCCAACGCGCCTTACGAGGTGCGGATGCCCGTGGATGAACGGCTGCTGCGCGTCTGTCGCGCCATCCTGGCCGAACCCGCCGACAACCGTGACCTGGATGATTGGGCAGGGCTGGCAGGGATGAGCCGCCGCACCTTCACCCGCTTGTTCAAGCAGGAAACGGGCATGGGGGTCGCCGTCTGGCGGCAGCAGGTTCGGCTGATGGAAGCGCTGTCCCTGCTGGCCAGCGGACGGCCAGTGACGCTGGTCGCCTTCGATGTCGGCTATGACAGCCCCAGCGCCTTTACCGCCATGTTCCACCGCACCTTCGGCGTGCCCCCCAGCCTGTACCAGATGCGCGAGGGCAGCTGATCGCTAGGCCTTCAAACGCTCAACAAACAGGCCGGCGGCGAAGGCGTCCACCCAGCCCTCGCACATGGCGACGCCTTCCTCCACGCTGAAATCAGCGGGGTTCAGGCACCAGGTGAGCCAGAGACCATCCAGCAGGGCGTTCAACGCGGTGGCCGCCGCCCGGATATTCATGGCCGGCAGGCCCTTCTGTTCGGCCAGCGCGCCCAGATGGCGTTCAAGGGCGGCGCGATATTGGTCATAGGTGCGCTGCTGTACGGCGGCCATGTCGGCGGAATGACGCACCATGCTCCAGAACACCACCCACACACCCAGCATCTTGGGGTCCAGGATGGCCGGGCCGAAGCTTTCCGCGATGAAGCGGGACAGGCTGTCGCGCGGGTCCGTCCCCGCCTCCGACGCCTGCAACAGGCCATCGGCGATGCCGCCGGACAGCGTCTCATAGGCGTGGCTGATCAACTGATCGATGCTGGGATAGTAATGGTTGATCAGGCCGATGGAGACATCGGCAGCCGCCGCGATCTTACGCACCGACACGCCGGCATGGCCATTTTCCGCCAGACAGCGCAGGGTCGCTGCGACCAGATGTTCCCGGCGCAGCTTCGGCTGGATGCGGGAAAACTTCCGGGGGGTCGTGACCATGCAACTCTCCATTTCCGGCGGCCTGGTCGTTTATCATGCCCCCTTCGGCCCTGTCGCGCGCTAAGCGGCGATGGCAGGCCAGTTGACAGACACACACTGTTGCACGAATGTTCAACAAGCTGACATGCTGTGCGGAAGGAATGGTTCCATGGCCGATGCGATCCCCGACGCCGATGATGATGTCAGCCTGCCAGGATGGATCTATCGCGACGCGGATTTCCTGGCGGTGGAGCGGGAGGTGATCTTCCGCCGGGCATGGCAGATCGTCTGTCACAATAACGATATTCCGCAGCCGGGCGATTATCACAGCTTCGCGTTCATGGGCGAAAACATCGTGGTGCTGCGGGGCGATGACGGCGTGGTCCGCGCCTTCCACAATCTGTGCCGCCACCGCGCGGCCCGCCTTCTGGACGGGGAGGTCGGGAATTGCGGGCGGCGCATCACCTGCCCCTATCACGCCTGGACCTATGGCACCGACGGCACCCTGCTGGGTGTGCCGCATCGCCGGGAATTCCCGGATTTCCAGTTGGCCGATTATCCGCTGCTGGCCGTGGAGCATGAGATCTATCACGGCTTCATCTTCATCCGGCTGGAGGCCGGCGGGCCCAGCGTGGCCGAGATGATGCGGCCCTATGAGCATGAGATCGAACCCTACCGCATGTCCGAACTGGTGCCGCTGGGCCGGGTCACGCTGCGGCCACGGGCCGTCAACTGGAAGAATGTCGGCGATAATTACTCCGACAGCCTGCATATCAATGTCGCCCATCCCGGCCTGACCCGCCTGTTCGGCCAGGGCTACGGGCTGGAGGCGCGGGAATGGGTCGACAAGATGTGGGGCCATCTGATCGATGTACCGTCGAAGAACCGGTCGGAACGGTTCTATCAGACCTATCTGCCGGAAGTGCCACACCTGCCGGCGGAACGGCAGCGGCTCTGGACCTATTTCAAGCTCTGGCCCAATCAGGCCTTCGATATCTATCCCGACCAGATCGACTTCATGCAGTGGATCCCCACCTCCCCCACCGAGAGCGTGATCCGGGAGATCGCCTATGTGCATCCCGATGCCCGGCGGGAGATGCGGGCCGCGCGCTATGCCAACTGGCGCATCAACCGACAGGTCAGCCTGGAGGATAAGACGCTGATCGAACGGGTGCAGCAGGGCATGGGCAGCCGTGCCTACACGACCGGCCCGCTGGGCCGCAACGAGATGTCGCTGCGCAGCTTTGCCCGGCGTATCCGTATGATGATCCCCGAAAGCCGCCTGCCCCACGCCCCGGCACCGGGGTGGAGCGGGCGCATCGGTTGATCATGATTTTCCCTTCAGAAGGACAGGTTCCATGCGCGACGTCGTGATCATCGGTGGCGGCCATAATGGTCTGGTCTGTGCCACATATCTGGCCAAGGCCGGTCTGTCGGTCACGGTGCTGGAACGCCGTCATGTGGTGGGCGGGGCGGCGGTGACGGAGGAATTCCATCCCGGCTTCCGCAACTCCGTCGCGGCCTACACCGTCTCGCTGCTGAACCCCAAGGTCATCCAGGACATGGATCTGGCGGCCCATGGGTTGAAGGTGGTGGAACGGGAAGTGTCGAACTTCCTGCCGTTCGATGACGGCACCCACCTGATGACGGGCGGCAACGGCCTGACCAAACGGCAGGTGGCGAAATTCTCCACCCGGGATGCCGAACGGCTGGATGATTACGACCGGGTGACGGGTGCGATTGCCGATGTGCTGCGCGATCTGGTGCTGCAAACCCCGCCGAATGTGGTGCAGGGCGGGCTGTTCGCGGCCTTGCCGGAACTGTTGAAGACGGCGCGGCTGGGCGGGCGGCTGAACCGGCTGGATATCGACCTGCAGCGCGAATTGCTGGACCTGTTCGCCATGTCCGCCGGCCATTACCTGGACCGCTGGTTCGACAGCGTGCCGGTGAAGGCGGTGTTCGGCTTTGACAGTATCGTCGGCAATTTCGCCAGCCCCTATACCCCCGGTTCGGCCTATGTCCTGCTGCACCATGTGTTCGGGGAGGTGAATGGCAAGAAGGGCGCCTGGGGCCACGCCATTGGCGGCATGGGGGCCATCACCCAGGCCATGGCCAAATCGGCAATGGCGGCGGGGGTGGAAATCATCACCGATGCGCCCGTGACGGAGGTGATCATCGAGAAGGGCCGGGCCGTGGGGGCCGTTACCGCCAATGGTACCGCCGTTCGGGGCCGGCTGGTCGTGTCCAACCTGAACCCGCGCCTGCTGTTCGGCAAGCTGGTGGCCGCCAATGAGCAGCCGGCGGAATTCAACCGCCGCATCAATAGCTGGCGCTGCGGGTCCGGCACCTTCCGCATGAATGTGGCCCTTTCCGAACTACCCGATTTCACCAGCCTGCCCGGCAAGGACCGTGCGCCCCACCATACGGCGGGCATCATCATCGCGCCCGGGCTGGATTACATGGACCGCGCTTTCATGGATGCGCGCCGCGACGGCTGGTCAAAGAACCCCATCGTGGAGGTGCTGATCCCCTCCACCCTCGACAGCACCCTGGCACCCAAGGGCCAGCATGTAGCGAGCCTGTTCTGTCAACATGTGGCCCCGGAACTGCCCGATGGCGCCTCTTGGGACGATCACCGCGAAACGGTGGCCGACCTGATGATCGATACCGTCAACCGCTACGCCCCCAATTTCAAGGCGTCGGTCATCGGTCGGCAGATCAACAGCCCTCTGGACCTGGAACGGACCTTCGGGCTGGTCGGGGGCGATATTTTCCATGGCGCCCTGGACCTGAACCAGATTTTCTCCGCCCGCCCCATGCTGGGCCATGCCGATTACCGTACGCCCATAAAGGGCCTGTACCAGTGCGGGTCCGGCACCCATCCGGGCGGCGGCGTCACCGGCGCGCCGGGCCACAATGCCGCGCGGGAGATCATTGCCGATATCCATGCCCGGCGGATTTAGGGGGCAACGCTCCCCTGAACCCTGGACGGATACGGAATAACGGGTAGGCTTTTCACGAGGCCCCGGCGGGCCGGACGATACGGGAGGTTTGGCATGCGACAGGCTGGCCAGGATATCTACCCTCCGACCGGGGCCGGCCCATGAGAAACCGCAGCCAGAAGATCGGCCCCCTGGGGGCCGGGGCCATCGTCGCGGGCAACATGATCGGGTCGGGCATCTTTCTGCTGCCGGTCAGCCTGGGGGCCATCGGGTCCATCACCCTGATCGGCTGGATCGCGGTCCTGCTGGGATGCCTGATCCTGGGCTGGGTCTGTTCACGCCTGGCCATGCTGCGGCCCGGCGGGCTGGGCCTGACGGGGCAGGTGCATGATGCGCTGGGCCGCTATCTGGGCTTTCAGTCGGCCTTTGTCTACTGGATCGCCACCTGGTTCGGGAATGTCGCCATCGCGCTGGCCGTCACCGGCTATCTGGGCACCTTCTTTGCGTCGATCAAGGTGCCGATGGTGCTGGCCGGGGTGACCATCGCCATCATCTGGCTGATGACGCTGGTCAATCTGTGGGGTGCGCGCCTGATCGCACGGTTCGAGGGGGTGGCGCTGGTGCTGGGGCTGGCGCCGGTGCTGCTGGTCGGCGGGCTGGGTTGGGCGTGGTTTGATCCGCAGATATTCCGGGCCTCCTGGAATGTGACGGGCGGGTCCGACCTGTCGGCCATCACCGCCTCGCTGGGCCTGATCATCTGGGCCTTCCTGGGCCTGGAAAGTGCCGCCATCGTGGCGGCGGTGGTGAAGCAGCCGGAACGCGATGTGCCGCTGGCCACGGCGGGCGGTATCGGGGTGGCGGGTGTCACCTATATCATCGCCTGCACCGCCCTGTCGGGCGTGATGCCGGCGGCGGAACTGGCCGCCTCTACGGCACCGTTCGCAGAGGTGGCGGCCCGTATCTGGGGACCGGTGGCGGCCAGCATCCTGGCGCTGTGTGCCATGGTGAAGGCGGCGGGCACCCTGGCCGGATGGATGCTGGTGGGGGCCGAAACGGCAGAAGCCGCCGCCGAACTGGGCCTGTTCCCGCGCATGCTGTCGCGCATCAACGCCCATGGCGCACCGTCGCGCAACCTGATCGTTACCGCCTTGCTGATGACCATCGTCTGCATCTCCACCCTGTCGGCCACGCTGGGCGAACAGTTCAGCATGGTGATCAACATGGCGGTGATCCTGAACGTGCTGGTCTATGTCTATGCCTGCCTGTCGCTGCTGCGCCTGTCGGGGGAGGTG
>JAEMSB010000561.1 GCA_016463045.1 Niveispirillum sp. | reverse complement strand
GGCTTTTAGCTATGCGTAAACAAATGAAAATCATTTTATTAATTCACAAATTCTCATGGCAAGGCATCGCCGCAAGGCGTGGCGCAGCCCAGGCAATTGTTATCGCTAACAGTTTTTTTGGCCACAGCCGTGGCGGCCGGTGCGCCAAGGCTGAGCAATTGTGCGGCCACGGCCACCGCGATTTCGCCCGGATGCTTGCCGGTGAGGCCCGCGATCCCGATGGGGCAGGTGAGGCGGGCAGGGTCCAGCCCGTCGGCCCGCAGGCGGGAGGCGAATCGCGCGCGTTTCGTATCCGATCCGATGACCCCCACAAAGGGCTGGCCAGGCAGGCAGAGCGCTGATTTTACAAGGCGGTAATCCAGCGCGTGATCATGGGTCATGATCAGGATGTGGCTGTACCCCCGGGTCAGCGCCGCTTCCGGTTCCTCCAACATCTGGGCCGTGACATTGGCGGGCGTTACGTCGGGGAACAGGTCGGGGCGATTGTCGATCCAGGTGACGCGGGCCGGCAGTGTGCCCAGGATGGCGACCAGCGCCTTGGCAACATGCCCGGCACCGAACAGGGCGATGCGCAGGTGCGGGGGCAGCAGCGGTTCGAACAGCAGGGTGACGCGCCCGCCACAGCATTGGCCCAGGGCGGGGCCAAGGGGATACGATTGTGTGCGTAATTCCGTTACATGCCCGTCCAGTAGGGCGCGGGCCGTCTCAATGGCCGTAAACTCCAGTGCGCCGCCGCCGATTGTGCCGTGCAGCGCGTCGGCGGTGACCAGCATCTTGGTGCCGGCGGCGCGGGGGGCGGACCCCGCAACCTCCGTTACCGTGACCAGCACGCTGGGTCGGCCCTCCCGCTGACAGTCGGCCAGGGCCGTGATCCAGTCCATATTCATACGACGGCCCCCGATTGGCGGGCGCGCACGGCCATCAGGACGCGTTCGGGCGTGGCGGGCGCGTCCAGCTTTACCGGGCCGCTGCCACCCGATGCTGCCACGGCGGCCTTGATGGCGTGATAGGCGGAGATGGCCAGCATGAAGGGTGGTTCGCCCACGGCCTTGGAGCGGTGGATCGTGTCCTCAAGGTTGGGCTGGTTCAGCAGGTCGACCTTGAAATGGTCGGGAATGTCGCCGCAGCCGGGGATCTTGTAGGTGCTGGGCGCGTGCGTGCGCAGGCGGCCGCCCCCGTCGAACACCAGTTCCTCCATGGTCAGCCAGCCCATGCCCTGCACATAGGCACCTTCCACCTGTCCCCGGTCCAGCACGGGGTTCAGGGACGACCCGCAATCATGCAGGATATCGACGGCCAGCAGCTTGGTTTCGCCCGTCAGCGTGTCGATCACCACTTCCGACACGGCGGCGCCATAGGCGAAGTAATAGAAGGGGCGACCGATCAGGGTTTCCTTGTCCACGTCGATCTTGGGCGTGGCGTAGAAGCCGGTGGCCGAGAGTGAGACGCGGGCCAGATAGGCCTGACGCACCAGATCATCAAAGGCGATGGCATGGTCGCCCGCCGTGACCTTGCCATGGGCGAAGGACAGGGCGGTCGGTTCCACGCCCCAGCGGGCGGCGATGAAGGCGGACAGCCGGTCGCGGATGGTGCGGGCGGCGTTGAAACTGGCCATGCCGTTGAGGTCGGCCCCCGCAGAGGCGGCGGTGGCAGATGTGTTGGGCACCTTGTCGGTGCGGGTGGATGTGATGCGCACCCGGTCCAGCCCGATGCCGAAGACATCGGCCACCACCTGCGCCACCTTGGTGTAAAGCCCCTGGCCCATTTCCGTGCCGCCATGGTTCAGCAGGACGGAACCGTCCGTGTAGACCTGGATCAAGGCACCGGCCTGGTTCAGGAACGATGTGGTGAAGGAGATGCCGAATTTGACCGGCGTCAGGGCGATGCCGCGTTTCAGCACAGGGCTGGCGGTGTTGAAGGCGGCGATGGCAGTGCGGCGGGCCTGATACTGCGCGGTGGTGGACAGCCGATCCAGCAGGCTGTCGGCGATGAAATCCTCCACCTTCATGCCATAGGGCGTCACATCGCGGCCCGGTCCGCCATAGAGATTGACGCGGCGCACGGACAGCGGGTCCAGGCCCAGATGCTGGGCGATATCATCCACCACGCCCTCAATCGCCAGCATTCCCTGCGGCCCGCCGAAGCCGCGAAAGGCCGTGTTGGAGACGGTATGCGTCTTGTAGCGATAAGACGTGATGCGGATATTGGGCAGGTAATAGCAATTGTCGGCGTGGAAAATGGCGCGGTCATTGATGGCACCCGACAGGTCCGTCGACATGCCGCAGCGGCTTTCCAGAATGATGTCGAGGGCCAGGATGCGGCCATCGGCGTCAAAGCCGACATCATAGGCGACCTCGAAATCGTGGCGCTTGCCCGTCATCACCATATCGTCGTCGCGGTCCAGGCGCAGCTTGGCCGGGCGGCCCGTGCGGTCGGCGACCAGGGCGGCGACAGCGGCGAACAGGCTGGCCTGGGTTTCCTTGCCCCCGAAGCCGCCGCCCATGCGCCGCACCTCCACCACGACATGATTGTCGGGCCGGCCCAGGGCGCGGGCCACCAGATGCTGCACCTCTGACGGGTGCTGGGTGGAACAGAGGATGTGCATGTCGCCATCCTCCCCCGGAACGGCCATGGAAATCTGGCCCTCCAGATAGAAATGATCCTGTCCGCCCATGGCGAGATGGCCCGACAGACGGTGCGGGGATGTCGCCAGGGTGCCCAGCGGGTCGCCGCGTTCCACGCGCTTGGGCGGCAGGATGTGGCTGTCGGCGGCGCGGGCGTCGGCGATGCTGATCACCGCCGGCAGTTCCTCATAAGTCACCTTGGCCAGCCTTGCGGCGGCGCGGGCGGCGATACGGGTGGTGGCGGCCACCGCAAACAGGCTTTGCCCGACATACTCGACCAAGGTTTCGGCGAAGATCGGGTCATCGGCCACGACGGGACCGACATCGTTCACACCCGGAATATCGGCGGATGTGAGGACGGCGACGACGCCGGGATAGGCCTGTACGGCGGTCAGGTCGATATACCGGATACGGGCATGGGCCTTGGT
>JAEMSB010000089.1:643-11242 GCA_016463045.1 Niveispirillum sp. | reverse complement strand
CACGCCATCCAGGTCGAAGATGATGGCCTTGACCGGGGCGGGGAAGGGGCTGTGGGCGATGGCCGTGTCCTGACCCGGTGTCAGGGTGACGGGTGCGCCCTGGTGATGGATGGTCAGGGCATCGCCCGACAGCAGGCGATAGGTGGTGCCCACCTGATCCACCGTTACCCGCAGGCGTCTTCCCTGCCAGGTGATGCCGAAGCCATAGCGGGTCCAGCCGGGGGGCAGGATGGGGGCAAAGCGCGCGATGCCGCCCTGCCAGCGCAAGCCGCCAAAGCCCCAGGCGATGCCCAGCCAGCTTCCGGCCATGGCGGCCATATGCACGCCATGGCTGGCATTGCCATGCAGGTCATCCAGGTCGATGCGGGCCGTTTCGGTAAAGTAACGAATGGCCTTTTCACTGTCACCCAGCTCTGCGGCCAGGATGCCGTAGCTGCTGGGCGACAGGGTGCTGTCATGGACTGTTACGGCTTCGTAATAATCGAAATTGCGGCGCTTCAGACCCGCATCGAAACGGTCGCCGGCCAGCAGCATGGCCAGCACCACATCGGCCTGCTTGCACACCTGATGGCGGTAGATGGAAAGCGGGTGATAGTGCAGCAGCAGCGGATATTTGTCGGCGGGCGTGTCGGCGAAGGGCCAGACGGGCTTGGACAGGAAGTCATCATCCTGGGGGCTGACGCCCAGGTCGGCGTCGGTGGGCAGGTACATGCTATCCGCCGCCCGCTGCCACAGGGCCACTTCGGCATCGGTCAGGCCGATGCGGGTGGCGAGGGTGGACAGGGCGCCGGGCGCGTCGGTGTCCATGCGGCGATAAAGATCGGCAGCATGGGCCAGATGGGCGGCGGCCATGGCGTTGGTGTAGAAATTATTGTTCACCAGCGCGGTATACTCGTCCGGCCCCGTCACCTCATGAATGGTGAAGGCCCCGCCCTTGCGGGCGTTGAAATGCCCCACCTGCGGCCAGATGCGGGCCGTTTCGAACAGCATCTCGGCGGCATGGGCGTAAAGGAAGGCGCTGTCGCCGGTTGCTTCCTCATAAAGGCGGGTGGCAAAGGCGATATCGGCATTGATGTGATACTGCGCCGACCCGCTGGGGTAGTGGGCTGAACATTCATCGCCGGCGATGGTGCGCCAGGGGAACAGGGCGCCAGCGGCGTGCCCCATGCCGCGCGCATGGGCGCGGGCGCGGTCCAGCCGGCCGATCCGATATTCCAGCATGCGCCGCGCCAGTTGCGGGGCCGTGAAGGCCAGCACGGGCAGGATGAAGGTTTCCGTGTCCCAGAAATAATGGCCCTCATACCCTTCCCCCGTCAGGCCCTTGGCCGCGATGGAGGTGGCGCCGTCGCGGCCCGTCGACTGATAAAGGTGGAACAGGTTGAAGCGGATGGCCTGCTGCAGGCCCGCATCGCCATCGATCACCACATCGGCATCGGCCCAGAAGCGGGCCAGATCATCGGCCTGTTCCTGTGCGATCACGTTCCAGCCGGCGGCAAGTGCGGCGGCCAGGGTGGTCCCGGCATCGGCGAACAGGGCGGCTATGTCGCTGTCATTGTCTGCCCAGGCATAGGCAGCGAACTTCACCAGCCCGGCCTCTGTTCCAGGCGTCAGGTCGGCATGGAAGGCTTGACTGATGCTGTCGAGCGTCAGGAAGGGTTGATCGGATGACAGACCGTGACTGGGCACATGATCCTGGCGCAGCAGGCAGGTGCGGCGCGACAAGCGTGCCGTCTGGTGCAGGGCGGCGGGGATGCCATCCTGTTCCACCGGGAAACTGTCCACGCCGCCGGCCCCCAGCGAGACACCGATGCGCGGGTCATCGCCCTGACCCTCTGCCCGGCGCCCCCAACGCAGGTCCGACAGCAGGGTGACGGGGCCGGTATAATCCAGGGAGCGAATGGTCAGGCGCAGGGCCAGCAGGCCGGGACGGGTAAGGCTGACCAGTCGGTCGGTGGTGATCTCCACCGCTCCACCCTTTGCCGTGTAGCGCATGGCGGTGCGGAACCGGCCCGTGGCCAAATCCAGTTCGCGGACCAGGCCGGCATCCGGCGTCAGGGTGACACTTTCCCCGTCCAGCACGATCCGCACATGCTTGGCATCGGCCACAGGCACGCGGGTATCGGTGGTCAGGGCAAAGCCGGTGAATTTCTCATGATAATGGATCGGCGCCTGCTCGAAGAAGGCGGCCAGGAAGGCGCCGTCGCTGGCACTGTCCACACCGTCGATGCCGCCGCGCACGCCCAGCGCGCCATTAGCCAGCGCGAACAGGCTTTCGTCACGCGCCGCAGTTTCCGGATTGAACCCGGCAACCCGGATGGTCCAGCCATCCCCGGCATCGGCACGCACATCTCCTGCGCGGACGTGAGATGCTCTCTCCGCCACGGCAAACCTCCCCAAGATACGCTTGATCCGCCGCCATGATGCGGTGGTTGGTCCTTAAGCTAACATCAATGTTATCGATGTCAAGATATCGATATCATTTTTCTGACTACGTATGGGAAGGGGGCTGGGCCTATGCGATTGGCTGTTGCCAAACCCTTGGAAAAAATCGCCTTCCATGCCAATGTCGGCTTCCCCGCCCGTCACCCGCCGAAAGCCAGATGATCAAGCCCGCAGCCGCCCGCGGACCCGAGATTGAAGCCAAGGCCGCGCCCGCCGGCCGCTTGACCATGGCCGACCTGGCGGAATTGGCGCAGGTATCGAAGATCACGGTGTCACGCGCCCTGCGCGACAGCCCGACGGTGAAGCCCGACACGCGGGCCAAGATCCAGGCCCTGGCCAAGGAACATGGCTATAAGCTGAACCTGTCGGCGCGCAGCCTGCGACTGCAACGGTCCAACAGCGTGGCCGTGGTGGTGGAGATGAAGCCCAGCCCCGACCGGCCCCTGTCCGACCCGTTCCCCATGGCGCTGATGGGCGGCATCTGCCAGGAACTGACCAGCATCGGCTATGCCGTCGTGCTGACTACCCGCGACGGGGTGCATATGCCGGCGGTGCAGACGGCGGACGGCATCATCCTGCTGGGCCAGGGCAGCCACGATGAGGCGGCGGTACAGCTGGCCGACAGCGATGTGCCGCTGGTCGTCTGGGGGGCCGAGGCGCCGGAGCATGATTATGTGACGGTCGGGTCGGACAACCGGCAGGGCGGGGCGCTGGCCGCCGACCGTTTCCTGTCCATGGGACGCCGGCGCGGCCTTTTCCTGGGTGACACCAGTCACGCCGAGATCGCGCAGCGCCATGACGGATTTCGCGATGCCCTGGCCACCGGCGGCGGACACTTGGTGGGCGGCATTTCCTGCCCATTCAGCATCGCGGCGGGGTCGGCGGCGATTGCCCGGTGGATTGATGAGGGCGGGGCCGCGTTCGACTGTCTGCTGGCCGCCAGCGACCTTCTGGCCATCGGGGCGCTGCAGGCCTTGCAGGAACGGGGTATTCCCGTGCCGGAGCGGATTTCCGTGATCGGTTACGACGATACGCCCCTGGGTGCCTGCCTGACACCGCCGCTGTCGTCGGTCCATCAGGATTGGCAGGCGGGTGGCGAACTGCTGGCGCGGCGCATCCTGTCCCTGATCAATGGAGAGGAAGTGGCATCGGTCAGCCTTCCCGCCCGGCTGGTGGTTCGGGGGACTTGAGGTCTATGCGCGCCCTCAGGCGCCGGGCGCCGACATCCGTCGGCTTGGCTTACGCGACCATAGGGTCGCGGGCCGGCAGTCGCCGGCCTGTAGCATAAGGCCTTAGTTGGCGTATGAATTGCTTGTACAGGGTCAGGGCGCCGGGAATCCCCTTGCGTCCTGGGAATTATTTGCCGCCCGGAGTCCGCCCATGCCCAGCCTGAAGACCGTTCTGGATACCGCCATCGCCGCTGGCGAACCGGCTGCTGATGAGATGGAACTGTTCCGCACGGTCCTGAACGATGCGGGCATGATCTTTGGCGGTGAACGGGTGACCAACGGGTCCGCCGACACGGTGGTCATGGTGGATGACCGGCTGGACAGCTGGTCCGATTACCGCACCGTGGCGGTCAAAGACCTGAAGAACATGTATCGGAATTTGCAGGCGGGCGAGATTCTGCATTTCTTCTGGAACAACGGCACCATCGTAGAGCCGCACAGCGTCATCATCTATGCCGTCGACAAGACCACGGGCACCATCACCGCCTTCGATAATGAGGGGACGGGCAATGCGCCGCGCCTGTTCAGCCTGCAGGTGGAGATGATCCAGGGACCGGTGCAGATCCAGACCTTTGACAACAGCACCGCCGAGCGGTTGCGTGGTGATATCAAGGAGCGGTTCGAGAATTACATCGATGGCGGCGACGGCAACGACACGATCGATGGCGGCCTGGGCAATGATACCCTGATTGGCGGATCGGGCGATGACAGCCTGATCGGCGGTTATGGCAATGACAGTCTGGTGGGCGGCCTGGGCAATGATACCCTGATCGCCACCGCCGGCGATGATGTGCTGGTCGGCGGGCTGGGGCTGGACAGGCTGATTGCCGGGTCCGGATCAGATCGTTTTGTCTTCTCCCGCGTGGTGGAAACCCGCCTGGAAACCACCCTGACCTTCAACAGCATGGATACGCTGGTCGGTATCGATGTCGGCGGCGATGGCGTGGCGCTGGCCGACAGTGTGGAACTGCCCTTTGCAGTCACATCCGTGGCGTCGGGCGGGGTGCTGCGGGCCACGGGCAATTCCTTCTATGCCGCCATGAACTTCCTGTTCGCACGCGGACAGCCGCTATACGACACCAACAAGGCCGGTCTGTTCAGCTTTCTGGGTGAGGTTTATCTGGTCGTCTCCGGTCCGGGACGCACCAACAATCTGGGTGTTGATGACTACATCTTCCGGGTACAGGGCTTCACCGGCATCCTGGACACGTCCGACTTCGGCTATTCCTTTGAAAGTGTTGATGGCAACGGGCGGGTGACGGTCAATACCACGGCGTCCGCCTTCACCCTGTCGGCCACGCAGAATAATCTGCTGTATCAGGGCACCAGCAATTTCCAAGGCACGGGCAACAGCCTGGACAATTCCATCACCGGCGGTATCGGCAATGACACGCTGGATGGCGGTGCGGGCGCCGATACGCTGACCGGTGCGGCCGGCAATGATACCTATGTCATCGACAGCCTCAACGATATCATCACCGAAGCGGCGGGTGAAGGCACCGACACGGTGCGCACCACCCTTGCCACCTATACGCTACTGACCGACTTCGAAAATTTGCAATATACGGGGGCCGCTGCCTTTACCGGCACCGGCAATGCCGCCGACAACAGCATCCAGGGCGGCGGCGGTGACGATACGCTGACCGGGCTGGCCGGCAATGACACGCTAGATGGCGGGTCGGGGGCCGACAGCATGACGGGCGGCGCCGGTAATGACACTTATGTCGTTGATAATGCCGGCGATGTGATCATCGAATTGCCCGGTGAAGGGACCGATACGGTTAATGCCCGGCTGGCCACCTACACCCTGGCTGCCGATCTGGAACATCTGATCTTCACAGGTATCGGCGATTTCACGGGCACCGGCAATGCGGCCGCCAATTCCATAACGGGCGGTGCCGGCGCCGATACGTTGAGCGGCGGTGCCGGCGACGATACGCTGAATGGCGGTGCGGGGATCGATGAACTGGCCGGTGGGGCGGGTAACGACACCTATGTCGTCAATGCCGGCAGCGACATCATCACCGAACTGCCGGGCGAGGGCACGGATACCGTCCTGACCTCGCTGGCCAGTTTCACCCTGGCCGCCGAACTGGAGAACCTGCTCTATACGGGGACGCTGGCCTTTACCGGTACCGGCAATGCCGGCAACAACATCATTTCCAGCGGCGGCGGCAACGACACCCTGACGGGGGGCGACGGCAATGACAGCCTGGATGGCGGCAGCGGCACGGACCGTCTGATCGGGGGAACGGGCGACGATACCTATGTCGTCGACGCCGCCACGGATGTGGTCGTGGAAGCAGCAGGCGAGGGGACGGATACTATCCGCACCACCGCAGCCAGCCTGACCATGGCCGCCAATACCGAGATCATGATCTATACCGGCGGTGGCAATTTCGCCGGAACCGGCAATGCTGCCGACAATACGATCACGGGCGGCGGCGGCGATGATGTCCTGGATGGCGGGGCCGGCAGCGACAGCATGACCGGCGGACTGGGCAATGATGTCTATGTCGTCGATGCCACAACGGATGTGGTGGTGGAACTGGCCGGCGAGGGTACGGATACGATCCGCACCGATTTGGCCAGCCTGACCCTGGTCGCCAATGTCGAGAACCTGACCTATACGGGAACGGGCGCCTTCACAGGGACCGGCAATGCGCTGGCCAATGTCATCACGGGCGGGGCCGGTGCCGATACCCTGACGGGTGGCGGCGGTGCGGATACGCTGACCGGCGGGCTGGGGGGTGACAGTTTCGTGCTGGCCGCCGCCGCCGACAGCCCGGTGGCGACCCCCGTCACCATCAGCGATTTCGTGGCGGCCGACGGCGACCGGATCGACCTGACCGCCATCGACGCCAACAGCACCACGGGGGGTGACGATGCCTTCACCTTCATCGGCACGGCGGCCTTCAGCAATGTCGCCGGGCAGTTGCGTATCCAGGCCGTGGGGGCGGACCTGCAGGTGCTGGGCGATGTGAATGGCGACGGCACCGCCGATTTCGCCATCACCCTGACGGCGGTGGCGACCTTGGCGGCGGGATCGATCGGGCTGTAACGGGGTCAGGCACTGCGCAGGTCGGCATCTGTCAGGGGGTTTGCGACCTCCACCCGGTTGCGGCCATTGCGCTTGGCGCAATAAAGCGCACTATCGGCGGCCTTCAGCAAGGTCGGCCAGTCATGGCCATGGGTGCCGTACCAGGCGACGCCGAAACTGGCGGCCACGGCGACGGGGCCGCTGGTGCTGCTGATGTCCAGCCCTTCCAGCGAGCGGCGCAGCCGTTCCGCCATATCCACGGCGCCATCACCGGTCACGTCGGGTAACAGCAGACAGAATTCCTCGCCCCCCAGTCGGGCGACGGCATCGACAGGCCGTAGCAGGGTGCCGGCGGCGTTCACCACGCTCACCAGGGTGGCGTCGCCCACGACATGGCCGTGCGTGTCGTTCAACAGCTTGAAATGGTCCAGGTCGAAGGTAGCCAGCGCGAAGCCGCCGCCGTCGCGCATCACACGGGCCCGTTCCTGTTCCAGGCGGGCCTGCAAGGCCCGGCGGTTCAGGGCCCCGGTCAGCGGGTCGGTTGCGGCCTGATGCACCAGATGTTCCTGCATGCGGCCCACGATCATCCAGACCAGACCCAGCGCGTGGCAGGTCAGCAGGAAGGTGCCGCCCAGCATGGAGACGGGCATCATGGAAATGGCGACCTGCGTATCGAAGCCAGTGCCAATGATGAACAGGGCGCGTATCAGGCTGACCAGCGCCCAAAGCCCGTGAAGCACCGCCAGTGTCAGTGCCGCCGGGCGCATGGCGCCGCTGGCATGGCGGCGCAATAGCAGGAAGTTGAACGTGCTGATCATTCCCTGTGCCGTGACGGTCGCGGCCATGATGTAGCCCGGTTCCTCCAGCACCAATGACACGACGAGGCAGAAGCCGATCACCAGCAGGAAGAAGGCCAGACCATAGGATTCCGGCCGGCCCGGCAGGCGCAGAAAGCGGTAAAAGCCCAGGCTGGTCAGCAGGGTGCCGCCGATGGCGAAGAAGAAGCCGGGCAGGGATGACCGTTGAAACGGGTCCAGCATGGAGAAGTAAAGAAGGACGAATCCGACCGCGTAACAGGCCTGCCCCAAGGCCCAATGGCCGATACCCGCCAGATCGGGATGATAGCGGCGTATGAAGCGCAGGACGAACGCCGCCACACCCGTGACGACGGCATTCGCAATGAAGATCGAGGCCAAATCCAGGGCCGGCAGCATCACTGAACCCATGTTGTTCGCCTTAATGCTACACCTTTCCGGTTAGCCGGCAATGGGTAAGCAGAAAGAATACGTGCGTATGGGATTTAGCGCATCCATTCCTGCAAGGGGAACGGGCAAGGAGGGGGCGGATCAGATGCCGCGTTCGATGCGCCCCACGTAGGAATTGATCAGCTGACGAATCAGCGTCGGGGCGGCGCGCAGCAATTCCTCAAACCGCTGGCGCTGGATTACCTCGCACACGGTCAGGTCCACGGCGGTCACCGTGGCGGCGCGGTTGGCATCGCGCAGCAGAGCCATTTCACCGAAGACGGAACCGGCGCCGGCATGACCCAGCACCATGGACTGACCGTCGGGCGTTTCGCGCGTGATCTCCACCAGGCCCGACTGGATCAGATAGGCGCAGTGCGCCTCATCCCCCCGGCGGAAAATGGTGCGGCCCGGTGCGAACGTGTCACGGCGCAGCAACTTGTGCGTGCGTTCCGACACGATGGGATCATCGCTGAAGATCGGGTCGCCATTATCGGTGGGAATGCCGTTCAGGGCGCGCAGGGTACGGACCAGTGAGTGCAGCACGAACCGCACCAGCGGCGGGGCCGACCGCAGCTGCTTCACGAACACGTCGCGCGAAATGACGATCAGGCGCGTCGGCTCCATCGTCGCGATGCAGGCCGAACGCGGGGCATTATCGATCAGCCCCATCTCCCCCGCAATCTCCCCCGGACCCAACGTGGCCAGCCGGTTCTTGACACCATTGACGGCGCGGAACACCTCCACCCGACCGGCGGTGATCAGGAACGCATCGCCCGACCAGTCCCCCTCCTTGATCAGCAACTTGCCGGGGGCGACATTGATCTCATCCAATTCCGGTATCCTGCACGGTTTGCGGTCGGGCGCAGCATGCCCGTGGAATATTGAATATTCATTTACGTTTTCGGCAGGTGTGACGGCAAGCACCGCTTATCCTGATTTCCTGCCACACCATGGCGGTGGGCTGTTGCCCTTTTCCAATCCTTGGCTGAAAGTGCGGGTCGGCGAGAGGGCGGCGGATCACCAGGACATGAGCGACGACAGCTTCTTTGTGCGGTTCTGGGGCGTGCGCGGCAGCATCGCCACCACGGGGGCGGACACCCTGCGCTATGGCGGCAATACCACCTGCCTTGAAATGCGCTGCGGCCCGCATCTGCTGATCTTTGATGCGGGAACGGGCATCCGGCTGCTGGGGGACGCGCTGGAGGATGGGGGGGACCCGGTCACGGCGGACCTGTTCTTCACCCACACCCATATCGACCATGTCGTGGGCTTTCCGTTCTTCGCCCCCTTTCATGACAAGCGCAGCCGCATCAGCCTGTGGGAAGGGCATCTGGGGCCGGATCTGACCCTGGGTCAGGTGCTAGGCAGCCTGATGGCAGCACCGCTGTTCCCCGTCCCGCTGCGGGGGCTGGAACGCTGCATGGATTATCGGAAGTTCACGGGCGGTCAGGTGCTGGAGCCGCGGCCCGGCTTGATCGTGCGGACCTGTCCGTTGAACCATCCCAACGGGGCTACGGGTTACCGGGTCGATTATCAGGGCAGGTCTATCTGCCTGATCACCGATACCGAGCATCCGGCGCAGGGCCGTGACGAGACCATCGCCGATCTGGTGCGCGGGGCCGATGTCATGATCTATGACGCCAGCTACAGCGATGCCGAATATGCTGACCATGTCGGCTGGGGCCATTCCACCTGGGAAGAGGCGCTGCGTCTGGCCGATCATGCCGGGGTGCGCCACCCCGTGATCTTTCACCATTGCCCTGAACGCACCGACCTGGACCTGGATGCCATTGCCGCGCAGGCCCGCGCACGCCATCCCGGCGCCCTGGTGGCGCGTGAAGGGCAGGTGATCACACCGGATGGCGAGTTGGCACGCTGAACCAAGCAAAGCCGGCACGCAGCAGGCGAGTAACCACCGGAGCGTGTGTATAACCGAACGGACAGTCGTGTTTCTTCTTAGCCGTCATCATGGTTAATCCCGTGCAGATTGAGATGTTAACGCATAAACGACTGGCACGCACCGCCCCCTTCGGCTTAAAACTTAAGCGAAGCATCAAAGCGTTGGGGTCATATGCATCGTCGGCTGGCAATTATGGGAATGGTTGCCGCGATGGCGCCTGTCCCTGCGCATGCGCAGACGGCACCATCGCGCCTGCCCGGTGCCGTGGAGCCGGGGCGCCCCACGGTTCCCGCCCCTCTGGAAGAACTGCGCAAGGCACCCAAGGCGCAGCTGCAATTCTCCATCCCGGCACAGCGCAAGGGCCCGCCCGCCGCCGGGGCCAATGACCTGCGCTTCACCCTGACCCGCGTGGCAGTGGAAGGCGCGTCGGTCTTTGACCCGCAGACGGCGTTTGCCGAGGATATAAGGGCCACCATCGCCAAGCCTGTGACCCTGGCCGATATCTCGGCTTTGGCCGACCGTATCCAGGCCCGGTATCTGGCCCTTGGATTCGGGCTGACGCGGGTGTTTGTGCCCGCGCAGGAGATCAAGGACCAGACCATCAGCATCCGCGTGATCGAAGGGCATCTGGAGCGGGTGCGCGTGGAAGGCGGCGGCCCCGCTGAGCGGGCGCGGGTGGAGGCACGGCTGGCCGATGCCGTCGCGGCGCGCCCGGCGCGGGTCGACCTGATCGAACGCGGA